>JAPPKP010000424.1:0-43560 GCA_028819955.1 Rhodospirillaceae bacterium
CAAGGGATATCGCCAGTGATCAGGGGATCAACACCGTCCCGGAATGTCCGGTTACCGCCGGCAGGCAGTGGCAGCACTATCTCGATGACCTGAGCGCGTTTTTCGCGTTTCTCGACAAGACAGAAGTTTTGGCAACACAAATGGCGCGAGAGCAAGGCATAGTTCGATAGCGGTCTGGTTCCTCTTTTTTCTTCAGTTTCAGGTCGACGTGCAGATAGACGTGCGTGGTCTCGATGAATTCATGACCGAGTCACAACGCGCTTGATGCTCTTCCCTTATGGCGTCCCAAGTCTCTTTCGTCATTGCTGAAAGTACTCTTGGTGGTGATACAACCTCCTTCATGACGGCATCATGCTCTTCGTCGGCTACAGGGTTTGCGACCTGTCCTGCGAAATGAGCAGGGTCCTTGGCAGTACCTTCGAATGCTTCCTCTATGGTCCCAACCACCTTGGTCATGGCGATTATCGGGGCCTCATTGCCCCACGCAAATGTAATTCGCAAGGATGTAACCAACGCATGAGGGGCTGTCTCCGCCCAGGTCGTTGCAAACTCCAAAGTCCTCACAGCCTTGTCATCGACTGCAAGACCGTGGTGCAATCTCGTCGCTAGTGTCTTGATCGAGAAATTTGCCAGAATATTCTCATCGGCAATGTTGGGGGAGTGACCGGTGGGCAGAGCAGCGGTGACGATTACCTTGTCGGAAGCGGAGCGGCGTGAGCTGGAGGGTCTGGGAGAGGAAGCATCAACTGGCCGGACACCAGTTCGATGGCCTTTTCGTCCTCGCCTTCGGATGCGAGTTTCATGGCGGCAATGATCAAGTCCTCGTGTTGGATCATGGAGTTGATGACCGGCTTCAACGCTTTGGGCACCGATTCGATAATCTCGCGATAACGATCCTGAAATTCTACGCTGGCCGCCACCATATAGGTGGTCGCCTCGGTCCAGCTCATGTGTTCGACGCGCCGAATGAAGGCCCGGGCATCGTTCCGGCTGGTGTCGCTCTCGACGATATCGCCGCCATGCTCGAAGACGACCTGGCGCAGGCGCGCCTTGGTCTCGGTTTCGAGTTGCAGCAGTGATCCGATGAGGTGTTTCTGAACCGGGGTGTGGAACAGGTGCAGCAGGGCGCAATAGAACGCCTCGCCGTACACCTCGCCCTGGTACATTTCGGCCACTTCCCGTTTCTGCTGTTCCGATATCATCCGGCACCTCCCGCGTTGACACGTCAGGCAAGCATGCCAGCTTTTCGTCGCCATACAAACGTCGGACCGCCGTTCAGCGGGTGCTCCAGACGATCATCCCGGGCGAAGCTGTTGCGGGAAACCAAACTTGTCTGCGCCGACAAGGGACTGTCAGCAAGTGGCGGAGGCTGTTGAAAAAGTCGGGGCCGATGAGTGTGCGCACGGCATTTGATGGTGGGGCTTTCAAATTATTCGATGGTCGTTGTGCGGCAGATACCCGGACTGCGCCTGGTGCAGCGCCGTGCCGTGCGGTCATCGCCGCCGCTCATGGCCAGGTTGTGTGAGAAGGTCTGCCTGGCAGGGAGAAGGCGGCGGGTGTTACCGGTTACCGTTACCTTGCCTCCCTAGGGGTTCGAGGCGGTAACGGCTTTCGGTAACGCCTGGTCCCGGCCATTGACGGCGGCGGCCGGTGCCGTGTTGGGCGCGGCGCGGACGCCGAAGCCCTTGAGGCCGGCATCGCGGATATCTATGGTGGCCATGCGTGGTCGCAGAGCCGTGATACGCGCTTTGGTTGATCGTGTCGTGGCCATGGTTTCCCTCCCTGCCTTGGGTTGCAGACGCGGAGTGATTCGGCACGGAGTCATCCCGCAATTGCAGTCGAGAGAGGAAATAGGTGTCTCTGAGACAGACAGTTAGAACCAAGGGCGCGGTTCTCGGCGTGACGCGGTCATGTACCGGGATGTACTGGAATGATCGTCTTGACGATGATCAGGCCGTCTCGGACCTGGCCCAGCGTCTCGGCCTGCCGGAGGTCCTGGCCCGCCTCCTGGCAGCCAGGGGCATCGAGGCCGACGGCGTCGACGGATTTCTCGAACCGCGCGTGAAGCACCTGATGCCCGATCCTCTCGACATGGTCGACATGACGGGCGCTGTCCGGCGCATCGCGGATGCCGTCGAAGCCGATGAGACGATCGGCATCTTCGGTGACTACGATGTCGATGGCGCCACCTCGGCAGCCCTTCTCGTGCGTTACCTGGACTGCATCGGCGCGAAGACGGTGGTCCATATTCCCGATCGCAGGAAGGAGGGATACGGACCGAGCATCAACGCCCTTGCATCCCTGAAGGAGAGAGGCGCAGGTCCGGTGGTGACCGTGGATTGCGGCATCACGGCACATGAGCCTCTGCGTCTCGCCCACCAGGCGGGAATCGACATCATCGTGCTCGATCATCATCAGGTGGCGGGCGACCTGCCGCAGGCCACGGCGCTGGTCAATCCGAACAGATCCGACTGCGGCAGCGGGCTGGGCCACCTGGCGGCCGTTGGCGTCACGTTCATGACCGTCGTCGCGATCAACAGGGAATTGCGTCAGCGCGGCCGGTTCGACCAATGTCCCGAGCCCGATCTCATGCAGTGGCTCGACCTGGTGGCATTGGGCACGCTCTGCGACAGCGTGCCCCTCACCGGACTGAACCGGGCGCTGGTGCGCCAGGGACTGAAGGTTCTGGGCCGCGGCGGCAACGAGGGGCTCATGGCCCTTGGCCGTTGTGCGCGTCTGACGGAGGATCCGACAGCCCACCATGCGGTATTCGTGTTCGGACCGCGCATCAATGCCGGCGGCCGGGTTGGCGATCCGGCACTGGGTGTGCGCCTGCTGACCTCGCGGGACGAGGAAGAGGTGGCAGGTATCGCCGTCAGGCTGGATGACTGCAACAGGGAGCGCCGGCGCATCGAGAAAGGCGTGCTCGCGGCCGCGATGAACCAGGCCGAGGCCCAGGCGTCACGCCACTGCTGCGTGGTGTCGGGAAAGGACTGGCACCCCGGTGTTCTCGGCATCGTGGCGAGCAGGCTGGTGGACCGCTTCTCCCGGCCCGCCGTGGTCATTTCCACGGCCGACACCCCCGGCACGGGTTCGTGCCGTTCCGTCAGGGGCGTGAACATCGGCGCCGCGGTAGGGTGCGCGGTGGAAGAGGGTATTCTCGTCAGGGGCGGCGGTCATCCCGCGGCAGCGGGCCTGGCGGTCGAGGAAGACAGGATCTCCGACCTCGCTTCATTTCTCGATCACCAGCTGGCGCGAGAGATTGCAGCGCTGCCGGACGTGCCCGAACTCGGCATCGATGGCGTTCTCAGTGTTGCCGCCGTCAACGAGGACCTGATCCGTTCAATCGAGCGCGCCGGTCCCTTCGGCACCGGCAATGCCCGGCCTCGTTTCGCCATCAAGGATGCGCGCGTCAGCTGGGCGCAACGGGTCGGGGACCACCATGTCCGGGTGACCGCCCGGGATGCCGGCGGTGCGCGCCTTGATGCCATCGCGTTCCGCGTCGCGGACGATCCGTTGGGCAAGGCCCTGCTGACCAGCGACACCGGGGCCTTTCACCTTGCCGGGCATCTGGCCATCAACACCTGGCGGGGCAAACAGCGCCCGCAACTCATCATCGAGGACGCGGCCGTGGCGACCTGACGCCCGTCCGTGCCCCTTGAAATTGTCGAGACGGGCCGTTATCTCAACATCGGCTCCGGACGACCCCTTCGTCTAGAGGTTAGGACACAACCCTTTCACGGTTGAGACAGGGGTTCGATTCCCCTAGGGGTCACCATTTTGCCGGGAGTTGGAAAGCCGGTTCGCATTCGGAAAGAGTATCCGGGTGCGGACGAATCGGCCGCTCCAGGGGTTCACTGGCGACATGGCGGCGGCGTTTTGTTCCTGCTATGTTCTCATGCCATGATGACCTCATGGACGACGATCTGCGCACCGTCGAGAGAAACAGCCTCATCTTCGATATCGAACGGGCCCCGAGCCGTCACGACAGGGCGCGGTCCGCTCTCGATCGGGCGATGAAAAACACGGCCCCGCGACCATTTCGCACCGTGAGGGCGCAATTCGAACCGCGCGGCGCGCATCCATCATGTCGGGCGCCGGGCGGCCCCTTTCGATTCGGATTCCGAAGTCGTCCCGCCAGGCTCGCATAGTGATCGAGATCCCCCTATGGTTTGGCGCCATTCGGGGGTTTGGCGCCATTCGGGCGGGGAGAGAGTCGATGGGCCGACCGGGAGCCGAGTATCTCGCCGAGGCGCTACACGTCTACGGGGCGACCCACGTTTTCTTCGTGGAGGCGATCCTTCGGCGCACCCTGATGCATCTGGAGAAGCACGGCGTCTACCGCATTCTGGCGCATAGCGAGAAGGCGGCGGCGTACATGGCGGACGGCTACGCTCGCGCGTCCGGCAAGGTCGGAGTCTGCATGGCGCAGTCGGTGGGGGCAGCGAACCTCGCGGCGGGCTTGCAGGACGCCTATCTCAACCGCACGCCGGTAGTCGCTTTCACCGGCCACAAGGCGATTCCGCAGCTCCACCAAAACGCCTATCAGGAAATCGAGCACGCGGGCTTGTTTCAGTCGGTGACTCAATTCTCGGCCAAGGTGGAGACGGCGGACCAGCTGCCGTTGCTGCTGAGGCAGGCGTTTCGCGAGGCGACCGGGCCGACGCCGCGACCGGCGCACCTCGATCTCTCTGGCATGGCGGCGCAAATCGTCGAGGACGGCGAACTCGACTGCCCGGTGCACGTGGATTCCCGGCACGCAAGGGCGCCGGCCTATCGGGCCGCGCCCGACCCCGCCGATGTCGGGGCGGCAGCCGAGGCGATCAATGCTGCCGCCCGACCGGTCGCAATACTCGGGGGTGGCGCGACGCTCGCCGGTGCCGGCGCGCAGGCCCGCGCGCTCGCCGCGCGCGGCATTCCTGTTGCCTACGCGTTGGATGGCAAGGGCCTGGTCGCCGATGACGACGATGGCACCATTGGTGTCGTTGGCAACTACTCGGCGCCTTACGCGAACCGCATCATCCACGAAGCGGACCTGGTCATCTACGTAGGTTGCGAAACCAGCGACATGAGCACCGGCAACTGGCGCGTGCCCGAGCCGGGCACGCCCATTGTGCACATCGATGCAGACTCCGCCGAGCTGGGCCGGAGCTACCCCGGCACCCTCGGTATCTATGGCGACGCCCGCCTCGCGCTCGGTGCGTTGGTAGAGCGTCTACAGGGGCGCACCGACCGAAGCTGGACAGCTCATGCGGGTGAGTTGCGCCGGGCATGGCGCGCAGAGGTCGAGCCGCGTTCGAGCGCACTCACCAAACCGATCGCGGTCGAGCGACTGTGTCGCGAGTTGACCCGAATCCTGCCCGAGAATGCGATGCTGGTGGCAGACACCGGTTACAGCGCGGTCTGGACCGGCACCCTGGTCGATTTGAATCACGAATCGCAGGGCTTCATGCGGGCAGCGGGCTCGCTCGGCTGGGCGTTTCCGGCGGCCATTGGCGCGCAGTGCGCATTACCGGATCGGCCGGTGGTGTGCTTCTGCGGAGACGGCGGTTTCTACTACCATCTTTCCGAGCTCGAGACGGCGCGGCGCTGGCGGATCCCGGTCACTGTGATCATCAACAACAACTCGGCCTTTGGCCAGGACATCGAAGGTGTGCGCAAGGTCTATGGCGGCGACAACGGTCGCGCCCGGGACCTGACTCACTTCGAACCCGTCAGCTTTGCGGCCGTGGCAGAATCGTTCGGTTGCCGCGGCATCCGAGTCGAGGACCCGGCCGACATCGCCGATGCCATCAAGACCGCGATCGCATCGAGCGAACCCACTGTCGTCGATGTCGTGACCGATGCGGAGCCGCGGGCGCCGGTTGCCTGGGTTCCCGACGCTTGACAGGAGAAATGCTGTCGGCACGCGATGTTCCGGCACTCCCCGCCCGAGAGCGACGCCGGTTGCAGGCAATCGAGGACGGGCCCGACCGCGCCCGCGCGACGCGAACCGCGCCCGCGGCAGGCACAACCCTGACCGCATCCCCAACCCGTTTATCCGGCTCCGCATCGTTGACGCGGGCCATTGTCTCCCACATTGCTCGCAGAACTTCTTTGTTGCCGACCCCGTCGTGGGCGGCGAACCCTATGGCCACCGAATGGTGGCCATAGCCACTTTTGGCGCCGAATGAAAATCCGATTTATCGACGAAGCGGGAGACCTCGGACCTCTTGCCGACCTTCGGCCACAGCGACAACCACGCCGGCCTCCAGGTCTGCGATGTCCTGCGCTCCGCGCTGCTCTATCCCGTCGCCTGCCACACGTATTACACAGGCCACGTAAACAATGTTCACGTGCAGCCCGCCGCCGGGAATCTTCGGCAACGCTATGCCCACCAGTCAAAGGCGCTCCAGTACCGCTACCTGGATGCTACAAGTGACCGTTATCGCGGTGGCCTCGTAGTCTCCGATGCCATCGAACAACGCAGTGCCTCCTTGATGTTTCGCTGACATCGTGATCGCTGCGACGATGGGCGGCGGGTCTGCACTTCTGGCCGGCATCGGCATGGTGCGGCCTTCCCGCAGGGCTGCGACCACGGAGGCTCGCAGGTGTGAGAACAATTCCTGCACGTCAAGTTGGTCGCGGTGTGGCCTTCGGTTGCCTCGACCGGTCAGTCGACTCGGTGTGCGCCCGAACTTCCAGCTGAAGGCCGATTGCGTTGAGCGCCGCATCCATCCGGTCGAGCCGCGAACTATGACGGACGTCGAGCACCCGATCGACCTGTGGCAGATGCCAGCCCAGGCGGCGCGCCAACTCCGCCTTGCCCACTCCCTGGTCCCGCATGCCCTGGTACAGCAGCGCCTTGATCGCCGTCAGCGTCGGCACGGCGACACGGATATCGCCCGTGGATGGAGTAGGGATATCCTGTTTGGCCGCGATCCGCGCCGCGATTGCCTCCTCGAGCGCATCGGCAGCCCGGCTCAGCGCCTCGTCGCGGTCGTCACCGAACGTCGTGAGCTCCGGAAAGTCGACGGACGTCACGAGCACAGTGCCGTCGTCGTCCTCCAGCAGCACCGGATACACCAACATCAGGTCAACCCCAGATCCTTCTTGATCTTCGCAACTTGACGTCACTTGTGGCCACCCCTTGTTGACGCCGGCCTGAAGTTTGCAATACAGTTGCTAAAGCGTCTGCGGAGAGTCGCCAAGCGGCTCGCCCTCTGGGGCCAAAGGCTCCAAGGCCCAGGCGCTTTCTCTTTGTCCGCTCGAGGCGAATTGGCCCGCCGTGTATCTCTGCTATCTCGACGAATCTGGCACAACCGGTACCAGCATTGGCGACACCAGCCACTTCGTCCTCGCCGGCCTGTCCATTCCAATCTGGCATTGGCGGGACGCTGACCGAGAGGTGTCGACGGTGTTGAAAGCGCACGGGTTGGCCGATGCTGAACTCCACACGGCATGGATGCTGAGGAAGTACCTCGAGCAGTCGAGAATCCCCGACTTCGAGCAGCTGGGCGCCGCTGATCGGCGCAAAGAGGTCCAGCGCCACAGGAACATTGAGCTGTCACGCCTTCCGGGGCCGGCGAATGACATTCGTCGCAGACGCGTCCGTAAGCGTCACCGGCACACCGAGTCCTATGTGCATCTCACTTGGGAGGAGCGTCGGCAGGCTGTGCGCAACGTGGCCGAGAAAGTGTCCAAATGGGGCTTCGCCCGCCTCTTCGCGGAATGCGTGGACAAATCCCACTTCGATCCTACGCGGTCTGCGCGATCCGTCAGCGAACAGGCGTTCGAGCAGGTCGTTTCCCGATTCGAGCAGTTCCTCCAGAACACGCGATCCCCCGGTGCCCAGCGCAGCCATGGGCTGATGGTGCACGACAACAACGAGACCGTCTCGCGAAAGCACACCCGCATGATGCGCTCCTTTCACAGGACCGGCACACTCTGGACGAGCGTCAACTGCATCATCGAAACGCCCATGTTCGTCGACAGCGAACTGACTCGCATGGTCCAGATCGCGGACCTCTGCGCCTACGCCCTGCGCCGCTACTTGGAGAACGGTGAAACCGACCTGTTCCAGCCCATCTTCGAGCGTGCTGACCGGATCGGAGACACCGCTGTGGGCGTCCGTCACTTCAGCCCGCCATCGTGCGATTGCGCCATCTGTCTGGCGCACCAACCCGGGATCCCGTCCAAATCGGTCAAGTAACCCCTTCCGCATTTGCCCTCTCCAGGAGTTCACCGACGTGGGGCGGCGGCGATCCTCGCCTGCTCGCTCACCTGGGTGACGGTGTCTTCGAGGCGTTCCTCGACGAGGCCGAACAGGGTGTCGGGGTCGCTCGATCGGAGCGGGTCAGTGTTTTGGGCGCTCATGGTCTCCCCCTCGCTCTCACTCGGCCGCCTCCTGGTGGGTTTTCGTCGTGGCGCCCTGCGCATCGGGCTCCCCCCGGGGCGGCAGCGGCTCCGCCGAGAGGCCGCCCGCGTCCTTCCTGAGCACGTAGGGGTTGGGCTTCGCGAGGTATCTCGCGTCCGCGCGCTCCCAGTAGCGGGCGTGCCGCAGGTGGAGGGCGTTGCGCGGCACCGTCTTGCCTGCGGCGATGACGTACTGCTCGTCGGGATGCATCGTCATGAGGTCGTCGGGCGGCACCAGGTACTCCCTCACGAGCTGCGTCGATTCGCTCGTCCGGAGCTCAGACGAGGCCACGAGCGCCCGCTGCTCGGAGACGGTGCCGGACCGGCTCTCGGACTCCGCGACGAAGGTGGCGCGGCCGATCGCCCTGGCGAAGTCCTCCGCACCGCGGGGGTCGGTTCGCGGGAACCCCAGTATCTGGATGACCTCGGCGAGATCGATCAGGGTGCGGGTCGCCTCCTTTCCCCAGGTCTGTTCCAGGGCCGAGACCGACTGCGCGAAACACCAGAAGTGGACGCCCTTGCCGGCGGCGAGGTTGTAGGCGTCCATCACGGGCTTCAGGAATCCGAGCCGCGGCATCTCGTCGATGACGAGCAGGAGATCGCGCTTCAGGGCCCGGCGGTTCGGGATCGCGTTCGGGATCGTGATCCACAACCTGAGCCAGGACCTCACCTCGTCGATCATGTCGTCGGGCACGACCACGAAGAGATCGGTGGCGCCATCCGAGAGCACCGCGGGATCGAAGGTCGAGGCGGAGGTGTTGGCGGCGAGCCCCGGCTGGGAGAGGAACGAGAGCTGGTTGGCGATGGTCGAGGCTTGGGAGCCGGCCTCGTCCGGGCCCACCGATAGCCGGCGCTCTACGGCCTTCCGCGACAGGCCTCCGCAGAACGGCGGGGTGACGAAGACCTCGTCGGCGTAGGCCGCGAGCGCGTCTCTGGTGAGGCTGGTGACGTGGCGGACCGTCTCGAGGTTGCGCGGCAGGACCCGGCCGGCGTCATCGTGGACTTCCTGGAAGCGGACCCAGGCGATGGCGCCGGCGATGATCTCGCGCGCCGACTGGTAGAAGTGCTGGCTGGTCGACTGCGTCTCGGACGCGGGCCGCGTCAGGATGGCGTCGAGAAGGACTCCGATGTCGCGGACCGAATCCGCCTCGCCGTCACGGATGAAGTCCAGCGGGTTGTAGGTCTGCGATGCGAGCGTGGGGATCTCGATGTCCCCGGGAAAGCTGGCGTGGTGGTTCTCGACGACTCCGAAGGGATCGACGAGGAGAATGGTGCGCCCCATCGCCTTGCGGCGATGGGCGACGATGCAGTAGGTCTCGCCTCTCGGATCGATGGTGATGGTCGAGCCGGAGGGGCCGCGGTTCGCCGGCGAGAGCAGGTTGAGCGCGATGGTCGCACCCTTGCCGGTCCGGGGCGGGGCCAGCGTGATGGCGCTGCCCTCCAGCGGCCAGGCGATCAGCGGCGCGCCGGCCCGTCCCGAGGCCTGGCCCAGCAGCAGGCCGCGGCCGGTCTCCAGGGTGCGGCGGTGCGCCCGGCTCATGAACTCCGACTTGCCGTAGAGATCGGATTGCGCCCGGCGCCGGCGGTGTCTGGCGCCGGCGGCGCCCCAGACCGCGGCGACGACGAGACCCGGCGTCTGGTGGGCGCTGATCAGCAACCCGGGGAGCGGCGCCAGGAGCAGCGCCATCTCCATCCACCCCTGCTGGCGCACCGCCCACCAGCGGGCGAGGGAGGCGAGGTCAAGGCGGCCGGCGGCCAGGTCGGCGCCGGCGGTGAACCACAGCTCGGCGGCGCAGGTGATGCCGAGGGCGGTGAAGACGCCCAGCCTGGGGAGCACCGTGCCGGGCTGGCGCGGGGCGATAAGGAACGTGGCGTAGCCGGCCAGCAGGAAGGCCGCCAGCACGGTCAGTCTCCAGTCGGGCGCCGCCGCGGGCAGGAGGTGCCACCAGCCGAGAGCCGCGGCGGGCAGCAGGACGGCGGTGGCGAGTTCCGGACGCGGTCTCTTCATGGCGGCGCAGGCCTCTTGGGACTCAGCGCGGGCCCGCCGGCGGCCCGGGACGGTCCATGCGGCCCACGAACCCGGGTGTGACCGCCGACCCGGCGCGCGATGCGGCGCCGGCGGCGATTGTGCCGACGCCCTCCGTGCCGCCGGCGTCGATGCCCGCAGCGCCGCCGATCCACGTCAGGATGTGCCCCGGCAGGAGGTCGATCAGCTTGAAGGCGGCGTTGGCGGCGCCGTAGGCGATGATGGTGTAGATCGCCAGCATCGCCAGGAAGGCCAGCGGCGAGGCTGCGGCCTGGGCGTGCGACGTCTGCATGAGCGGCACCCAGGTCGCGTTGAGAAGGGCGATGACGGCCTTGAAGACGAAGTAGCCCAGGACGAGGCCGAACACCATGAGCACCGGGCGCAGCACCAGGCCCGGCAGGAAGAGCCAGCCCAGCCGCGTCGAGCTGGTCTGGAGGCGCTCGGAGTCCTCGCGGGTGACGTGGGCCGCGAGGAAGATGGTGATGGCGAGCAGGGCCTCGATGACGGTGACGAGCCAGGTGAGGATGCCGAAGAGGAACCGGATGAAGGGGATGGCGGGCAAGAGGTAGGCCAGCACCAGGCCGGCGATCAGCATCGTGGTCAGCAGCAGCGTGACGAACCCGTCGAGCACCGGCCAGGCTGCGGAGAAGACGTCGAGGGCATCGCCGATCACCGGCAGGGTGCGGGTGGAGTTGTTGAGGACGGCGACGCCGGCCAGCGCGGTGATCGAGACGAGCGCCCCGGTGATGAGCCAGAATCCCAGCGAGGCCAGCGACAGGATGGGGTTGTCGGGCGAGGCCATCACGGTCCAGTCGATCGGCATGACGTGGATGAGGCTGGTGACGACGGAGAGCGGGCGCTGCGAGACCGTGCCCTGCTCCAGCGCAGCGGTGGCGGCCGCCGGCACGGGCGAGAACGACGAGGCCGTGAGCCAGGAGAGGATGCCGCTGGTGGCGGCTGCCGCCGGCCCCGACCAGGCGGCCACGCGGTCGCCGGGCAGGCGCACCTCGGGCGTCGCGGCCGACGCGGTCTCGAAGCGGCCGGTCTGCCAGGCCAGCACGTGGAAGAAGCTCGCCGCCCACAGCCAGCTCGTGTGGTCGGCGTAGGCTGCCGCCAGATCGGCCATGGCCTGGTCCTGGTGCACCCGGGAGGATCGCAGCGCATCGCCGATGATCGCCGCGTAGCGGGCCTCAATGCCGCTCGCTCCGAGCGTGGCATCGGCGTCGGGGAGCGGCGTGCCGTAGCCGGGCGCGCCGGGGATGTAGTGCGATGCGAGCTCGACCGCCAGGCTCCGGATCTGAGGGGCCAGTTCCGATGTCAGCGCGTGGTAGTGGGCCGCGGGAACCTCGCCCGCGGCGATCTGCGCCAGCTCGTAGTCGACGGGCGGTGGGTCGGCGCCGTCTTCCCACGGCCACACCAGGAACCCGTTGAGGCCGGGGAGGCCATGGCCCTCGTAGACGACGGCGCCGCAGGCCTCGGGCGGCACGTCGCCGGCGATGCCGGCATAGCGGGTGGTGGTCCTCTCCGGGAACCCCTCCGACACCGTGCGCCGTTCGACCATGGCGGTCGGCGACGTCGCGTTGGCCGTCACCATGCAGACCTCGGCGACCAGCACCCGGGCGATGGTCGATCTGAGCGCCGCCCCGCCCCGGTGGGCTGTGATCGACCGTGTCGGCTCGAGGATGTCGTCGGTGAAGGGCGACCACACCTCCGTGGCGAAGTCGCCGCCCAGGTTGGCCAGCGCCAGCACGATGTGCTGTCCGCCATTGAGGCCGCCGGCCAGAGGCGCCATCAGCGCCACCGCGGTGACGACGCGCACGATCTGCCAGCCGCCGAAGCCCCACCGTCCCTGGCGGGCGGTGTCCAGCGTGCCGGCGACGACGTGGTAGAGGAGGAGGATGCCGGCCAGCACCAGGACGCCGGCATTGAAGAGCAGGAACATCGTGCCCAGCACGGTCGAGCCCGTCTCGCCCACCAGGCGATGGACGAAGGAGAGAATGGCCCGGGTCTCGTCGTCCTGCCTCTGGAACAGGGTGGGGTCGATGGCCGTCTGGGCCGACACGGGTGCTGCCAGGCCTAAGAGGAGGCCGGTCGCGATGAGGACGCCGGCGATGACGGCGCGCCCACGCATGCGGCGGTCGAGGAGGCGGCGCCAGCGAAGAGGCCGGGTGCGGGGAGGCGGCTTGCACGCGGCAGCGAGAGCGGCAATGCGCCGCGTGGCGGTGCGGATCTCGCCGGTGGTGCGCCGGAACTCCGGAAGGAAGATGAAGGAGAGCACGGATGAGCTCAGTTGACTCCGGCGGCGGGCGCCGGCGCGGGCAGCGTGCGGCTCTCCTCGACGGCGATGGCGAGGCGGGCGGCGGCAAGCGCCCCGCGGCGTTCCTCCAGCAGGTAGCGCTCCCAGTCGAGGATGAGGGAGACGGCCATCTGGCGCGAGATCTCGCGCAGCAGGCTCTCCGCCGGCATCGCCTCCAGCGCCACCGACCAGGCGGGATCGTCGTAGCGCCTGGAGGCGAGGTGCTCGAGGAGCTCGTGGCGCGACAGCGGCCGGGAGGCGTCGCGCGAGCCCTGAGGCGCCAGGGCGGCCGCCCACTCTCCCAGGGCGACCGCCGGGATGCGGTTGGCCCAGGCGTGCGCGAAGAACTCGGCGCTGAGCGCCGTGCGCGTCTGGTGAGCGCGCGCGGCGAGGGCGGTGCGGCGCTCCGCCGGGGTCGTCACGGCGTCCCAGGGGATGGGTTCCGTGACCACCGGGGTGGCGATGTTGCGTCCCACCTCGCGGGCGGCGAGGCGCAGGTGCGGCTCGTCGAGTGTCGCGGCGGCGAAGAGGGTGGCCGGGATCTGGTCGAGGCCGTGGTGCGCCGGCGCCCCGGCACAGGCGTCCTGGCCGGTGCGGTCTTGGGCGCACCAGGTGGTGCGGATCGTCTCGAAGCGTGCGGCGGTGTCCCTGCTCTCGCCTCCCGGCGCGGCGACGGCGAGGTCCTGGCTGATGCGCCCGGAGTCGCGCGCCGCGACCTCGAAGAGGAGACGGGCGGCGTTCTCCCGCACCGCACCGAGGCCGGCGACGCCGGTGGTGGTGCGGCATCCCTCACCCGAGGGCTGGTAGGCCCTCACCGCCTCCGACTCCTCCACCTCGCGCATCACCTGGGCGAGCAGCCGGGTCTGCGAGTCGATGGCCTGCGTCAGGGCCGCGGCCCCCTGGGCCTCGTAGCCGGCGAGTTGCCCGGTCTGCAGACGCAGGGCCTCGATGATGGCGCGCTCCATCTCCTCGATCTCGCCGATGACGCGGTTCGCCTCGTGGATGTCGTCGTCCGTCGGATCGCAGAACTGGCGGGTGACGATCTGCGCTTGCGCCGATGTCAGCGCGATCGCGCTGAGTACGAGGCCGATGATGACGGATCTCATGAGCCTAGCCCTCCTGGAAGATGGTGCGGGTGAGTTCGTCGTCGGGGTCGAGGTCATCGAGCACGTTGCCCCAGGTCCTCCTGACCGAGGCACCCGGGAGCTTGCGGATGTCCCGGATGAAGGACGGCGCCATCGGCCGGCCGATGGCCTCCAGGTAGGCCTGCCGGGCGAGCCGGCAGATCGTCCGGTTGGCGAGCCCGAGGATCTCGTTCATCGCCCTGCCGGGATCGAAGAAGATGTTGTAGAGCGAGTAGTTGAAGAGGTGATCGATGCACGAGAAGTCGAGGATCGACACGGGGTTCCTGATGCCGTTCTCCGGATCGCGGATGACCAGGAACTCTCCCTGGGCGCCGGCGGTGGCGGCGGCCTCCAGCGCCGTCGCCACCTCCGGCGCGCAGGCCGGGTCGAGCGGCGCTTCCTGGGCCGCCGCCGGGACGGCGATCGCCGCGGCGGTGATGATGGCGGCGATGAGGCGTCTCGCCGTGCCACCCGCCGTTCGCCGTCGTCCGTCCTGGCCGTCGTCGTCATCGGGAACGTGGCGGCCGAGCGGTCCGTCATCGGGCCGGGGGGCTTCGCATCGCCGTCCCGGAAAACCCGGCAGCTCTGCGCGGTTGAGGTGATTCACGGCTGTTCCCCGGGCTGGCTGATGACAGTTGCGGCGATCTCCCCGGCCAGGCGATCAAGGAGGGCGCGTTCGGTTTCCGAAGACGCTGCGTCGCCGGTGATGGCGGCGGTGATGTGGCGCCGGGCGCTGCCGGAGGGGAACCTCACCGCGAGGCGGCGCCTCGCTTCGGCGGGCGGCAGCGCCCGGTAGAGGCGGTTCCTCAGCGCCGCATCGCGCGGCGCCGTGGTGAGCGCCCACAGCTCGGCGGCGCCGGGTGAGTTGACCACCACCTGCTCGATGCGTCCGCGCGGCGTCGCCGCGATGAGGAGGGCCGGCGCACCGTCGGCGGCGGGGCCGGTGAGCTCCGTGGCGACGGCCGACTGCAGGGTTCCCGAGAGGTCGAAGAGGCGCGCGAGATCGGCGATCTCGCTCTTCTTGCCGCCGGCGCCCAGCACCCAGATGCGCGTCGCCAGCTCGACCAGCGGCGCCGTGAAGTCCTCGAGGCGCTGGGAGGAAAGGCCCAGGGTAACGCGCAGCTTCCTCGCCTCGCGGACGTCGCGCTGGACCTGCTCGACGACGGCGCGGGCGCGGGCCGCCCGGTGGAACTCGTCGAAGCACAGGCGCTTGGGTGCTTCGCGGATCCGGGCGAGGCGCCGGCGGTGCCAGGCGCGGCAGGTCTCCGGGATCGCGGCGACGTCCTCTACGTCGATCCACCAGTGCCTGGTGAGCGCGTGGCGCGCCAGCATGTAGACCGCGGCCGTCTGCCGGTCGGCCTCGGGGCTGCCGGTCGGGGCGACCTCGGCGAGGTCGATCGCTGCCACCCGGGCCCCTGCGGTGTCGAACACCGTCGGGTGAAAGAAGATCGGCCAGGTGTCGGCTGCCGCGGCGAGGATGCGGATGACCGCATCCGTGACGCTCTCGCCGCCCGGACTCCACGTTGCGCCGCCGATCAGCGCCTGGACGGCCGGCTCGCGGACGGCGGCGGCGAGGTCGGACATGAGGGGCACGGCGAAGCGCTGGGCCCGGGCCGCGGCCTGGGTCTGGCCTGCCGCGAAGAGGAGATCGACGATCTCCCACCAGGTGGAGCGCGGCGGGATCGTCACGGCCGAGATGCCGAGAGCCTCGTCGACTCCAGTGTCGCGGCGTGGCGTGTAGAGGGCAGGTTCGCCGCCGGCCACGGAATCGCTCCTCATGCGGTAGGCGGCGTCGATCATCGGCCCAATCGCCTCCCGCGCGCCGTCCGGGACGCCGGGCGCACCCGCCGGGGTCAGGATCAGCGCAAGGAGGTTGCCGAGGTACTGGCGCTCTGCCGGGAGCGGCCGGCGGCAACCGAGCTGGGTGTCGAACGGATTGATGGCGCACTCGGGCGTCATCGTGAGGCGGAAGGCGCCGGCCTCGTGGCGGCGCTGTTCGGGCAGGGCCTCGCGCAGGAGCGAGACGAGGCCGGTCGACGACGGGCCGATGTCGATGACCGCGACCAGCGGCAGGTCCGCGTGCCCGCTCTGCAGGCACCAGGCCAGGTTGAGCGCGTTCAACAGCACCGACTTTCCGCGCCCCGGGACGCCGTAGATGAGGTCGAGGCCGTGATCCTCCGACGTCTCGAAGCTGAAGGGCAGCATCCTGCCGTCGGGTGACCGGAAAAGGTGGTTCGGCCGGTCGCTGCCGAAGGCCGCCGGACGGCCTATCGGGAACATCCTCAAGGCCTCGTCGAGAGGTGCGAGCGCCGGCTCCGCCGTGCCGCCGCAGGCGAAGCCCGGCACGCTCGCCGCCAGCGTCTCGAGAGAATCGCCGACGAGGCGCGTGGCGACGCATTCGCCCCAGCCCTCGAGGATCTGCTGGGCTCGCGACGCGCGACGCGCCGTCTCGGAGGCGTCTTCGTCGATTGCGGTCCACGTCAGGAGCGACAGGCGCAGGCGCACCACGGCCCGCGACTTCTGGCGCAGCTCCGCCAGGGCATTGAGCGACTCGCGCACGGCGCGCGAATCGGGCGACGAGAAAGCGAGGAAGGCCGACGCGATGCGCCGCGTTGCCGCGCCCAGCGTTGCCAGGCCGCCCCCCTCGATCAAGAGGGAGAAGCGGCAGGGGATGCCGGCGGCGGCAAGCGCGGCGGCGAACTCGCCGAAGGGGCGCGCGCTCCTGGGGCCGTGGAGCATGTCGATCGCCGCGTAGCGCCGTGCTCCGATCTCGATCCATGCCCCCTTGCGGCGAGGCTCGTCGACGATGATCTGCGGCGCCAACGGCGGCACATGGGCCCCGTTCCATCCCGGATCGGTGAGGTGCGCCGGGGCAGGGTCCTCGGCCGTCACCGGCAGGTTGCGGTCCGCTGTGGCGCCGCTCGTCATGCGGCGGATGACCGCCAGCGCGCGGCCGGTCCCCAGGCGCCGGAAGGCGATCCCGGCCGAGCCGAGAGCCCCCTCGACGCTGTGGAGGAACGCCGCGTGGCGCGGTTCCAGCGAATCGTAGGTGGCTTGAGGGCACTGCGCTTCCGACAGCCCGGGCAGCCAGTGTTGAAGGCGGCGGCGCATGGCGCGCCGGTCGCGGCGTTCCTGGTCCCTCGTCAGCGCCGAGGGCCGTGTCCAGCACGCCATGGTGACGGTCTCGTCGGCAACGATGGACGCGAGGCGGCGCTCGCGCTCGCCCAGCACGTCCGCCAGGTCGAGGCCCTGGGCCCGGGCGGCGGCGACCTGGCGGGTCATGAAGCCGCCGAGAGAGGCCGACGAGGGGTCGCGCTCGAAGGCGATGTGGATCGCGTGGCCGGGATCCAGCAGCGCGGTGTTCCACCGGGCAAGCCCGGTGTCGACGAACCGCTGCAGTTCTTCCTCGCCGGTCGCGGAGAGCGCGCCGTCGATCTCGATCAACGTCACGAGCGAGCCGTCGCGGGCAAGGATGAGGCCTTCTGCGAGGCCCGCCGCCGGCGCCAGGAAGGCCTCCAGCCCCTTCTTGCGCGCGCTCCACGCGAGCGCGGTGATGTCGTCGAGGACCTTCATCCCTCAGCTCATGGGTCCAGCGCCGGGCGGGTGAGCGTGGCGCCGTCGACGGCGAACGTCTCACCGACGGCGTTGATCACCGACGGGGCGGCGATGAGGGCGGCGCCGACGAGAAGGGCGATGAGGCCGGAGCCTATGGTGGTCTGGCCCGGCTGATCGACGTGGCGCTTGAGACGCAGCAGTCCGAAGCCGGCGATAAGGATGCCAAGGATGTAGAAAGCGACGGAGATGAAGAGTGGCAGCAGTTCGAGGTCCGATGCCGCGGCCTCGGCCATTTCACCGAGGCTGATGGCATGAGCCGACGCTGACGGGACCGCTGCCAGGACGCCGACGACGAGGCGCCAGGCGATGGTGGCGGCCGGGACGAGGGGGAATCGCATGGGAGCCTCCTTCTAGGAAATCTCGAGGACGCGGATGCCCAGCGTCGTCTGCAGGGCGTCGACGAGGGCGACGATGTGCCAGGCGGCCGTGCCGCCCAGCATGTGCATGGCGGCCGATCCCGCCGTGGCGCCGGGTTTGCCGTCGGAGCAGGCGCGCAGCACGAAGATGCCGCGGATGAAGGCGAAGAGACCGACCAGGGAGACGATGGCGAAGACCGCGGCCAGGAGGCCGTCGAAGGGGCTCGACGGGGCGGACGCGTATCCCAGCGTCGCCGTGCGGTGGAGGTCGTTCGTGCCGAAGATCGTGGTGGCGGTGGCATCGAGCCACGACGGCAGCTGCACGCACGCCACGCCGGCCAGGAAGGTTGCCAGGGTGCCGAGCGCCGCCGGCGCGCCGCCCCTGCCGAAACCGTCCGCGTGCCTGAGCATCCTCAAGCCTGTCAGCACCAGCAGCCACAGGCCGGCGACGACGCACATGACGAGGATGAGCCCGAGGACGGGTTCGAGGACGTCCGCGACGAAGGCGATGACCATCTGGGCGAGGTTCACCGGTCCGCGCCTCCCTCAGGCGGGATGCCGGAGATCAACGGTGCGGTGACGAAGGTGACGGCGAGTTCGGTGTCCCGTGGAATGGAAACGGTCATGGCGCCGGGCGCGTCTTCCTGCAGCACGGCGGCCGCCGGGCCGGTGGCGGCGGCAAGCGCCTCGTAGACGCGCTGCCGGGATGTCGCCTCGGCGGTGCTCTGGACGACAATCCCGCCGTCGATGTTGACGGTGGTCTGGGGCCTGGCCAGGGCCCTCGACCAGCCTTCGACGAAGGCGATCGCCGCCGGCATGATGACGCGGTCGAACCAGTGGCGGTCGACCTTGCCTTCGATGCCGAAGCACGCGCAGTCCAGCCCGACGGCCCAGCCGTCGACGGCGACGGAAACGCCGTCGATCTCGAGGCGCGTGAGGCGCAGGACCAGGGAGTCGCGGACCTGGCTGAACGCGCCCGTGGCGACCGCCCCGTAGAGCGGCGGCTCGAGGATCTCGATCAACACCGGTCCCGGGAAATCGCTGTTCACCTCGTAGAGCGTGCGGGCGTAGAGCGGCCGGCCGGCCTCGACGGCAGGGACGATCGCCGGCGGGCCCGCAACGGCCGGCGGCGGTTCCTCTTCGGCCGGCCTGACCGCCGCCGCGGCGTAGGAAACGGCGACGATCTCGGGCGGCCTCGACCACTCCTCGATCAGCACACCGAGAAGGTCGGAGAGATCCTGCCCCGGAGCCGTGCCGGGGTAGGGGGAGAGGACATCGGATGGCGCGTGGATGACGGGCGGCGCCTCCCGGTGGACATAGCCGGCCTGGGCCCGGGCGGGCGGAGCCGCCTCGTCCAGGGCCTCCTGCGCCCCGGCGGCGGGTTCCGTGACCTCTCCGATTTGCGCAGCGATCACGGTGTCGCCGGTTTCGCGGGCGCCCTCGATGGCCTGGCGATCGCGTTCGGCGACCGTGCCGCGCCAGGCTTCGGTGCCTTGCGTGTTGGGGTCGAGGTCGAACGAGGAGTTGTCCGGCGGGCGGATGTCCTGCGCTGCGGCGGACGCGGCGAGGACGACGCCGGCGGCGAGGAGGAGGGCCGACATGCGGATCATGGCGCCAGATCCTCGAGGGGCGTCGTCGGCTGGTTGCGGAAGTCGATCCGCTGGGTCCGGCCGCCCCGCGACACAAGGGCGAACGGTGTCGCCGGCAGGCGATAGGCCCAGCGTCCGTCGGCCGAACGCTCCGCGGCCCACGGTCCGGGCGAGAGTACGGTGCCGGCGGTGACGAGGAGGATGTCGCCGCCGGCGGCCCAGGCCCGGTCGGCCGGGCTTCCGCCGCTCACCACCAGGCGGGTGGCGGCGGATGGCGGGCGGCCCGCCAGGAGTCCCAACAGGTGGTCGTCGCCTGCCTGGAAGGCCGGGCGGTGGACCAGGGCCTGCGCATCGGCCGCCGGTCCCGGCAGGGTGATGCGGATGTCGACGCGCACGTCGGCGCGGCCGTCGCCGTCGACGAGCGCCAGGACGACCGGTTCGGTGAGGTGCGCCAGCTTGACCAGGGCGTTGCCGTGGAGGTGGCTCCTCGCCGGCGCCAGGTAGAGGATGTGCTGCGCGCCGGGCGGCCTGGAGTCGGCCCGGCCCGGCAGGAACGACCGGTCGACCAGGACCTCCTCGATGGGCCACGGTTCCCCGGTGACGTCGGTGAAGGTGACGGCCGAGGTGTAGCCGCGGACGAGGTGGACGAAGGGCATCCGTTCCTCGCCGGGGTGGATCTGCAGACGGCGCAGGCGCGCCGCCGGAGGCTCGCCGCCGGCCGACGCCGTGGCTTCGCGCACCTGCTCGAGCAGCGCGCCCAGAAGGCGGATCTGCTCCTGCGTGAAAGGCATCGCCTGGCGCCCGGTGGCCGCGGTCTCGTGGTCGCTGGCGGCGTGCTCCGGCCAGATATCCGGATCCTGGGAGGCGCCGGAGGACGCGGCCAGGACGAGGGCCGCGATGAGGGCACTCGCTCTCATGTCGCGCCCGTGACGATGAGCTGCTGCACGCCGATCCCCGCCGGGCGGTCCGACAGGGGCACGCGCATGACGAGGACCTCGGCCACCATCTTCTGGTTCAGGGTCCGGGAGCCTGCGTGGAAGGTGACGGTGAGCGGAAACTCCACCGCCCAGGCCGCCTGCCCGTCGAAGATCATCGTCGCCGTGATGACCGGCGCCCCGGTGGCGACGGCCGAGGCCACCTGCAGGTTGTCGGTGAGGCGCTCGAGGAAGAGGCTCTCTTCCAGGGCCGAGACGTAGCCGGCGTAGCCGTCGTCGGTGAAGTGGTCGCGCACGGCCGCCAGGCGCATGCGCCAGTCGTGGTGGCCCAGGGTGAAGGCTTCCGTCACGGCGGTGACGGTCCAGTTCCGCAAGGCGGCGTCGGACATGATCGGCTCGTCGAGCGGCGTCATCTCGATGACGCGGCCGTCCGGCTCCGCGGCGACGGTGATGTAGACCGTCGAGTGAAAGATGACGTAGCCGGCCAGCGCCGCCGCCTCGAGGGCGGCGATGGCGGCAAGGATCACCGCCACCCGGCGCCAGCCCAGGTGCTGGTCGCGGTGGAAGCCGAAGAGCGTGAAAGCCTGGCGGGCCGCCTGGGTCCGGGCGCTCATGGCGCCGCCTCCAGGAAGGCGGCGACGTTGTCCACCGCCCCGGCTTGCGCGTGCCAGGCGCCGCCGGAGAAGGTCCTCAGGATCGGCACGACGCCGAGCCCGGTGGCGGCATGGGCGGCATTGTTCTCCCGCAGCGCCGCGGCCGTTGCAGGAGTCGGCTGCATTCCCCGGCGATCGAACCAGGCCGCCAGCCCGTCCTCGCCGACGGCTGCGAGGGCCTGGCGGGCGGAGTCGGCGCCCAGGAGCGCCACGGGGATGACCTCCAGCGTCAACTCGCCCTGGAGAGCCGCGTGCGCGAACCGGGCGACGGTGCTGCGCGAGAACGGACAGGCGGGATCCGCGAAGATCTGCACCCTTCGCCCGGCTGATCCCAGCGTGAAGCCGTGGCTGGGCGGTGGGCCAGGCGCGTCCACGTCCTGCGGATCGGTCTCGAGAGCGGAGTCGGCCGCCTGCGAAGGCGGTGCCCGGCCTGCCTCGGCCGCGGCGAGCTGCTGCGCCGTCACCAGGAGGCCGTCGGGCGCATAGAGGGTGCCGACCACCGCGTGGCCGGACGGGGTGACGTAGAGAGTGTAGCCGACGTCATCGTCGGGGCGGGTGACACGATAGCCGGCGAGGCCCGGCGTGGCGCCGATGAAGTCCACGGTCGCGCCGTCCTCCCGAAGCAGGCTGACGATGGCGGTATCGCCCGTGGCGCTCTCGAGTGGCGGATCCTGCGCGGTGGCGATGGCGGCGGCGAGGAGTGCCGCGGCGATGACGGCGCCGCGGACGGTCATGGATCGTTCTCCGTGGCGGGAGGCGGACGGTGCACGATCACCAGGGTGCGCCCCGAGGGAGCGAACTGGGCGACCGGCGCGTGACTGAGGTGGGAGAGGCTGAAGAGGAGGGCCCGGGCGGCATCCTCGAAGGCGCCGCTGAACGTCGCGCGCTGATCGATCCGCCAGCGCCGGTCGGTGAGCCAGACGATCTCGACGCCAGCGTCCTCTCCCCACCGTGCGAGAACATCGGCGAGGAGTTCGCCCGGCGCCACGAACCACGTCCGGGGCGGCGACGGGGTGATGTCCCACGGTGCGGCATCGTTCGGGAAGACGAGCAGCACGTCACCCTCGCGGGCCCAGGCGAGGCCGGCGCCGGTGAGGGCTGCCCGCCAGTCCGTCTCGCCTGCCGGCGCAGCCTGGCCGGGGTCGGTGCCGTCGGCCCAGACGACCTCGGTGCCGTCGTCGAGAAGGCCGGTCAACAGACTGGCCAGCGAGCCTGGCGGGCCATCCGGGGCGACCTGGTAGAGCGGCGGGTCGGGCGGCGGAACGTAGGTGAAGGAGGCCGCCGCCGGGGCACTGAGGGCGAGGGCGATGGCCGCCACCGTCAGCCGAAGTCGGTAAAGCGGCGGATGCGGTGTGGCGCGATTCCGCCCGCCTTGCCCGCCAGGCGCACGCGCACGGCCCTCAGGGCCGCGGTGAGGCGGTACCCGCGTGTCTCGGCCAGCCGGAAGAGGACGATCAGCAGGACGAGCAGCGCCGTCGTCGTCCAGGTCGGCCAGAAGAGCCACAGGCCCGCAGGGGCGATGAGGCGGGCGTCGAGAATGGAGAGCCGCACCGGCCGGGCGCTGTCGCGCCAGGGGATCGTCATGGATGGTCCTCATGATGGACTCGCGGCCTCAAGGCGGATGAGGTCGCGGCGGTGCATGCGCCCGGCGGCGAAGGCGCTGCGCGCCGCCGCGGCCAGGGTGTTGCCGGTTGTCTCGACCGCCTCGGCGATGGCGGCGGGCCATGTCTCCTGGGGCGATTCCAGCAGGCTCTCCTTCAGGTCCGGCGGGAGCACGAGCCACTCGCGCAGCGCCGTGCGGCCCGCCGCCGGCGACGGCACCAGGCATTGCGTCACGACCAGGGTCAGCTGGTCGACGAGGGCCGCTCCCCGCTCCGCCCTCTGATGAGCCGGAAACTCCGCCAGCAGGCGGCGGACGGTCGCGGCGACGCCGATGGTGTGGGCGGTCGTGTAGACCGCGATGCCGTAGTCGGCGGCGCGGACCACGGCCTCCACGGTCTCCAGGTCGCGCGCTTCGCCGACCACCACGGCCGCCGGCCGGCGCCGCAGCGATGCCCTCAGGCCCTCGGCGAAGCTGGCGAAGTGGCGTGGCACTTCGGACGAGGACATCAGCGAATCGGGCGCTTCGATGGAATCGAAGACGAACTCGATGGGCGCCTCCAGGGCGTGGATGCGGCCGGCGCCGCGCTCCAGCAGGCTCCTGGTGCCGGCGGCCAACAACGTGGACTTCCCGGAGCCGGGGACGCCGGTGACGATGGTGAGGCCCCGTGTGCGGCGCCACGCCTCGCGGATCTCGGGTTCGATGCCCAGTTCGTCGAAGGTGGGCGGGTGTTGGGGCAGCACGCGGATCGAGATGTTGATTCCCGTGGCCCCGGCGACCAGGACCGGCGACATGTTGACCCGGAACCGCCTCAGCGTCCGGGTGCGATGGGCGGCGATGGCATGGGAGCAGTCGATCGCCCGGCCGCCGCGAAGAATGGTCTCCGTCGTCTCGCCGGCGATGGCCCGCGCCAGGGCGGCCAGCGCCGGGCTGTCGAGCGGCGTCGCCGTGGCCGGGACGAGCACGCCGTCGACCTCCATGCGCCCGGGCGCTGCGGTCTGGAAGGCGATGTCCGAGGCCCCCCTGTCCGCCGCCCAGGCGAGAAACTCGTCGAGGCGCTCGGCCGGGAAGGCGTGGGTGGCGGGTTCCCACAGGCTGGCGGCGGCGGTCATGGCGTGACGACCGCCTGCCACGCCGCAGGATCGCTCACCAGGCTCGCCGCGCGGTCGATGGCGACGAACCGCTCCGCGATCCTCAGGGTCTCGCCGCCGCCGGCGACGGCCACTTCGCGGGTGCCGATCACCGGCGCCGTCACCATGCCGGCTAGGTGCAGGCGGTGCCACAGGATGAGACCGGTGAAGATGCCGTTGAGGCGGTCGAGGTCGTCACGAAAGATCTCGTCGGCGAGCCGGCGGCCCACCTCCCAGCCCTCGCGGACCCGGGCCTCCCACAGCGTCTCCTCTTCCAGGCTGCGCGGGAAGAGAACGGCGGCGGGCACCGCCGGTTCGGGCCACGTGCGGATAAGGAAGTCGGTCCACGACGGCACGGCGCTCACCAGTTTTTCGGAGACCAGGATGGTGACCACCCGCCCGGCCGCCGCGGCCTGGGTCTGGTCGCGGGCCAGCAGGAAGGCGTCGCGGGTCTCGGCGAGGACGGGCGGCTGGACCATGAATCCGGACTCGCGGAGCATGAGGTCGCGGAACCGGTAGATGCGGTGGAGCTGCCGGCTGTAGCGATCGAGGAGGCGCGCGATCTCCCAGCCGCGGCGTTCGAGGCCGGCCTGGGATCCCAGGGCCGTGGCGGCGTGCTCCATGGCGCGCCGCCGTGTCTCGTCGGCGAAGGTGACGGCGAGCTGGCGGCCGCCGGTCTCGTCCATGGCGAGGACGTCGGCGATGAGCGGCGGACCGTCGTCGGCGAACGCCGGCGTGGCGGCGGCGACAAAGAGGACGAGGACGGGCGTGACGGCGAGGGCTCTCATATCGCTGCTCCCTCACCGGTTGACCAGTCGAGGCGCACCTGGCGGGCCCGGGCGTCGACGGTGAGCGTGGCGGCCTCGGCCGCCTGGATGCCGGCGTCGCGCAGCACCAGGATGAGCGGTGCGGCGTCGGCGTGGATGTCGACCAGAAGGGGTGTGGGCGGCCGCTGACCGGCCTCGAGGAACGCGAAACCGGCGCGGGAGGCAAGCGATGCGGCCAGCGTCTCGAGCGGGCCGATCCAGTCCAGCGTTACCTCGGCGAGAAGCTCCTCAGGCACCAGTCGCGGCGGCGGTTGGGCTTCCGCGGGGTTTTCTGCAGCGCGAGCCTGGGCCAGGGTTGCCAGGGCTGCCTGGGCCTCGAGCGCAGCCTGCGCGAGGAGGATCGCGGCGGGATCCTCGACGTGGGCGCTTTCATCTGAGCCGTCCTCCATGAATTCGAGGAATGAGCAACCCTGAAGCATGACGGCCATGAGGGTGGTGGCGGCGATGTGGCGGATCATCACGGCGCCTCCTCGATGACGAGCTGGCGGTTGACCCGGTAGGCCGTGGCGGTGAGGGTGGAGGCGGTGGCCGGGTCGGCCAGGAGCGAGTCGACCGCGGCGAGGAAGGGCCCCTCGATGACGGCATCGGCGCCGAGTTGGTAGTCGTGCGGCGCCTTCCAGGCCAGCGACCACCCGGCTTCGCCGGCCCATCGGCCGAGCACCGCGGAGAGCGTCGGCTCCTCGGCGATATCGATGACCCAGCGCACCTGGCGCGTCTCGGGAGCGGGTTCTCTGGCGGAGGCGAACTCGGCGTCCCAGTAGCGGTAGAAAACGATGACGCGGCCGCGCCACTGCCATCGGTAGCCGAAGGCCGCGGCGGCGAGGTCGAGGAGGCCGGCCAGCGGTCCGCTCCAGGTGACCGCCCGGGGCGGTACGGCAGGCAGGCTCGCCTGCTCGCCGGTCCTTGACGGGCGTTCCTCGATCTCCACGGCATGTCCGCCGGTCGCGGCGATGCGCGCCGCGAGTTCCGGCAGGGTCAGCGGTTCCGCGGCGTCGATGCGGATCTCCTCTTCGGCCGCGCCCGGCGGGCCGGGCTCGGTTTGAGGCGCCAGGACCACGGCGGCGAGAGGCATCGGCGCGGCGTCCTCCTGGCCGTGCGCGGCGGCGGTGCCGGCGAGGACGACGAGCGAGGTGGCGGTGACTCGGGCGAGGGTGTCGATCACGGTGTCTCTCCTGGCGGGTTGGCTGGGCTGACGAGGTGGTCGGGCAGGCGCTCGAGGCGAACGTCATCGGCGCCGCCGCCGTCTCCACGAGCCACCGCCTGGCCGCCGGCGGCGAGGGCGAGGACGAGGAGCGCGCCTGCTGCCATGCCGGGCCCCAGCGGCGCGTAGCCGGCGGTGAGCGGCCGGCGCCTCTTCTTCTGCAGGCAGGCACGATAAGCGGTGGTGAGGGCGGCGCCGGCGATGAGCGCCCAGGCGAGGCCCAGCGGGCCCAGGCAGGCGCCGATGCCACCCAGCAGGATGCCGTCGCCGGGCATGAGCGGCCACCGGCGCGCCAGGACCTCGGCGATCGTGATCGGGATGGCGACGGCCGCCGCGCCGGCGGCGAGGCCGAGGAGCGGCATCCACCAGGCGAGCGACACCATGCCGAGGTCCGACGGGGAGGAGACGTGCCATGCCACGCCGGTGACGATGAGGGTGAGGCCGGCCCAGGGCTCGACGGTCATGCGACGGGCGTCAGACCAGGCGATGCCGACCAGCAGCACGGCGGCGATGGCGGCGAATCCGAAGTCGGGGCCGGTCATGGGCCCTCCTCCGGCGCCCCGAACGTGCCGGCGAGGTCGCCGCAGACGCCTTCGAGCGGCGAGGATGCGCAGATCTCCGCCGGCAGCACGAGCAAAGGCGCGCCGATGGCGTTCCGCTGGGCGTTGACGACGAGGAGGCGCTCCTGGAGGGCGTGGATGCGGATGAGCACGAGCACGTCGTCGGCCAGCGTCTCTCGCAGCCTGGCGGCCTCGTCGAGCGTCAGCGTGGCGGGCGCGATGGTGAGGGGTGGCGGCGTTTCCGCCGGCGCCTGGAGGAGTTCCTCGAGGAGCGGGCTCTGGGCCGCGGCCGGCGCGGCGGTGAGGCACGCCGCAGCGAGGGTCCGGGCTGCGAGACCGGTCAGCATCCGCTGCAGCTCCCGACGGTGAGGGAGGTGATGCCGGCGTTGGCGGCCGTCATCCTTCCCGATGCGGTCATCTGCTGCACCGTGACGTCGCTGGCGGTGACGCTGGTCGCAGTGATGGTGGAGACCGCCACCGATGTCGCCGTGAGGTCGTCCATGGTGGCGGAACCGGTGACCGTCATGGCGCCCGAGGCGCCGATGGTGCCGGCGCTGACGGCGCCCGTGACCGCGAGCGAGGCGCCTCTGACCGCGCCGGTGGCCGTCATGCTGGCCGCGCTCGCGGCATTGGTCACCGTGGCCGAGGTGGCCGTCAGGGCACCGTCGACGTCGACGGTGCCCGTGACGTTGACCGAGGCCCCGACCAGCAGGTCGCCGACGACGGTGAGGCCGTGGCCGACCGTCAGGTCGGTGGTGACTTCCAAGCTGGCGGCGGTGACGGCGCCGGCGTCGACGATGTCGTTGCCCGCCATGTCGAGATCGGTCTCCATCCGGTTGATCTCCGGAAAGCCGGCGGCCGCCACGCGGTAGAGCTGGTCGCCGTAGACCGTCTCACGGTCGAGACGAAGCCAGGTCGCCATGGCACGTGCCTCAGGAACGCCCCATGCTGCCTGGAAGGAGGCGACGGAAACGCCGATGGTCGGTCCGGTGAGACGGCCCGTGGCGCCGGGGTCGATCGTGCCGATGCGCATCTCGCGCACGGGCGCAGCAGCTGCGGCGCGCCACGGCCAGCGAAGGTCCCCGGTTGCCACGACCTGGGTGACAAGGAGGTCGAGGACGCCGGTCGAGGGGCGATGGAGGAGAACCCGGTAGCGGCGACCCATGGTGTCGCGATCACGGAAGGAGGCGCTCAGGACGTCCGCCGCGCGGAGCTGCGCGAGCGTCACCTGCTGATCGGCGGCGCCGGCGAGAAGTGTCGGGAAGCGGTCGAGAACATAGGTGCGGGCGGCCGCGGCAAGGATGGCGATCTGCCCCGCCGCCCGCTCCTGGCGCTCTTCCTCGATGCGGTCCTGCATCCACTGGGCGACGCCCAGCAGCAGCGTGGCGAAGACCACCAGCGCCATGAGGCTGCCGAAGAGGGTGAGACCCTTCCGGCGGCGACGGTGGAGGCGGCTCAGCATCCGTCGCAGCTCCCCACGGTGAGGGTGCCGGTGACGTTGAGGCGTGGGCCATAGACGCCGCCGGCGGCGGTGAACGATGTCGTGGAGAGTGTCGGCAGCGACGGCAGGGTGCCGGCGACCACCTCACCCGCCGCGACGTCGGAGGTGACGGTGGCGGTGCCGCCCACCGCCACGTCCTGGGTGGCGAGGGTGCCGGCGGTGATGCCGGTGGTTTCCAGGTGGCCCGTGACCGTGGCCGAGGCGCCGGCGACGGCGCCGGTGGCGGTGAACGTGCCGACCATGAGCTCGGCGGTGGTGGTGAGCGTATCGCCGGCGTCGACATGGGCGGCGTCGAGGGCATCCGATCCCATGGTCGCCGCGGCGACCGATCCACCGACGGTTGCCAGCGGCGCCGTGACGGCTCCGGCGGCCGCGGCGCTCTCAGCGTTAAGAGCGTCGACGTCCAGCACGTCGGTCGCCGAGAACGAGAGGTCCGCCGACATCGCGTTGAGCCACGGCCGGCCAGGCTGCGGCCGCCGGTAGAGGTGGTGCGCCGACACCGGCAGGGTGTCGGCGGTGAGGACCAGGGTGCCCGGGTCGAGGGGCGCGCCCAGCACCGCCTCGATGGCGGCGCGGTGCGGCACGGCCACTCCTGAGTGGTGGGAGGTCTCGCCGATCCTGGTGATCCCGGCGGCGACGATGCCGGCGCGGATGCCGGCCAGGTCCTGCATCCCTTGCGGATCGAGCACGGCGAAGGCCATTCCCACACCGGTCGCGTCCGGAATGACGCCGAGGGTCATCGTTGCGCCGCGCACACTTCCCGGCAGGCCTGGCGGTGCGGCGCCGAAGGCGCGGATCCGGGCGGGCGTCAGCGTCGTCCCTCCGGCGGCCAGGGCCGTCGACAGGTCCTGCGTCTGCGCCGTGCGGTGTGTGGCGCGCATCCAGGCGGCGAAGACGGCGCCGGCGGTGGCGCGGTCGACTGCCACGCGGTGGCGGATCTCGCCCGTGTGCCACACGGCCAGCGCCGCCGCGGCCACCGCGGCGATGAGGAGGACCCCCATCAGCTCCGCGGCGCCGCGCCGGCGCCAGCTAAGCATGCGTGCCCGGCGGTTCATTCGAACTGGAACTCGACGTTGTTCGAGGCCGCAGTGCAGGCGGTCCCGATCGACGCGGGCGTCATGGGAAGGGGGACATCCGTGCCGCCGACCTCGACGCCCTGCAGGCCGCCGCCGCCCGGGCGCTGCCCGGCGTAGGGGTCGAGCATCATGGCGCAGTTCTCACGCTCGAGCCCGTTGAACGTGATCTCGAACCCTGTGCCGGCGCCGACCACGGTGACGTTGGAGCCGAAGGGGTGGCCGATGGAGACCGTGGTCGTGGTGGTGGTGACGCCGCCGGTGGTGGTGGTGGTGTCGGTTGTCTGCCGGGCGCCGGCCGGGATGGCCCCGCGCTGGTCGAGGAGGCCGACGAGGCTGCCCGTGCCGTAGGTGGGCGCGCCCTGGTGGATCTGCTTGACGGCGACGGTGAGGGTGGTCAGCAGCGCCTGGGCGTCGTTGCGGTCCTGGTTCTCCTGGGCCGTGTTGTAGAGCGTCACCGCACCGATGACGGCGCCGGCGAAGAGGGTGAGCGCCATGAGGGCGCCGAAGAGGGTCAGCCCCTTCCGGTGGCGGCGCTGCAGGCGGGATGCCAGGGGTGCGGCGGTCATGGGAGTTGTCTCCTTGTCGGCAAGGGTCAGGTGCGGCCGCCGGCCGCGGAGCCGGCGACGTCCATCATCTCGAAGAGAGCCTGGAGCATGCCGAAAATGATGACGGTGGCGGCAAGGGTGAGGATGCCGTTGAGGGCGGCCGAGCGGGCGCGCATGGTCGCCTCGCTGCGCCGCACCCAGCGGTCGACGAAGCGGCCGAGCTTCGTCTCCCAGTCGGGAATGCCGTCGAGCGCCGCCACCACCGGGGAGAGCGCGGGGTCCGGAAAGCCGTGGCCGCAACCCATCATCGCCTGGCCGAGGCGCTCGCCCCTGGTCATGCGCTTCTGGATCGCCGCGATCCGGTGGCGCGTATAGGGCGAGGCCGAGCGCTTGAGCTCGTCGAAGGTGCGGTCGTTGAGGTCGACGCCGGCCTTGAGGTACTCCAGCAGCACGAAGAGGAAGGCCGAGCCGACGACCGTGCGGTAGATCGAGAACGGCGCCACGCGGTCGAGCGCGGCGCGTCCCGGGCCCGTCCAGCGTACCAGCACCTGGTAGAGCGCGATCCCGGCGACGACAAGCCCGGCAATGAGGACGTGCGGCCAGTGGTAGAGCCACAGGGAGACGTCGCGGAAGAGGGAGCTCAGCGGCGACCAGGCATCCGCCGGCAGCATCTCCTGGAAGAGCGGAATGAAGTGGCCGCCCGCACCCCAGAGCATGACGAGGACGGCGCTGAAGATGAGGGCCGGCATGGCGAGCGCCTGGCGGACCGCGGAGGTCTGCCGGTCGCGCAGGTCCGCCACCCGGGACGCCCCGGCAAAGAGCGAATTGGCGTCGACCTGGCCATAGGCCGCGAAGATCATCGCCTCGGATGCCGGCACCCAGCGCGCGATCTCGTCGGCGAAGGAGCCGCGCACCAGGGCCCGGTGCCAGTGCCGGACGACCCACGCCTCTTGGCTCTTACCCTGATCCGTTGCGGTCTGCATGCAGACGGCGAAGGCCTCCTCGATGGCGAAACTCGCGTCCAGGAGGTCGCCGATGGTGGCGTAGAGGTCGATGCGGCCCCGCCGCCCCAGGAAGACGAAACCGGCGAGCGGCCTCCAGTCGAGAAACGACGCTTTCACGACGCCGCTCCCTGGACGAGGCGAGGACCGGCGGCCGCCGGCATCTCGTCGACGCGCGCTCCCTTCGAGAGCGCATCCAGCGGGTCGACCTGGCCGCCGGCGACGGCCTGCCAGATCTTCCTGGCGATGGGAACGCCCGCCATGGCGTCCGTCCAGTGCTGCCACGCTGCGATCGGATCGCGCCGGCCGACGTGGGCGAGGTAGTCGGCGTCGGGGCGGATGAACTCGGCCACGACCTGCTGGCGCGTGTATCCCGTCCACGCCTGGCGGGCGACATCGTTGGCTTCCGTCCGCCGGCACGCCCGGCAGCCCTCGCGATTGCGCCAACGCGGCCGGATCGCCATGCGGTCGAGGTGTCGGGTCAGCCAGTCCGGCGGGGCGGCGTCTGCCGGCTCCGGGAGCGCGCACTGCCGGCAGAGCATCGGCAGCAGCGTCTGCTTCATCAGGAGCGCGACGTTGCCGGGCTTGGTGAGGGTGGCCGGCTCGACGCCCATGTCGAGGAGGCGGAAGAGGATCGCGTTGGCGCTGTCGACGTGGATGGTGGTCCACACCTGGTGGCCGGTGTCGACGAACTGCAGCACCTGGGTGGCGGCGTCGTGGTCGCGCACTTCCGAGACCATGCCGGAGGCCGGGTGGACGCGGCAGAAGTGCATGAGCGCCTTGCGGTAGTTCATGGCGCGCTCGTCGCCGGCGCCCGACGTCGGTACGGCGATCTGCACGGCGCCGGGAATGCGGTATTCGACCGGGTCTTCGAGTGTGACCAGGTTGAGCTCGTTCCTGTGCTCGGCCATCTGCAGGGCGAGATTGACGGCGAGCGTGGTCGACTTGCCGTCGCCGGTCGAGCCGCCGAGGAAGATGCCGCCCGAGAGCGACAGGCGGATCTCGGCGAAGAGCGCGGCCTCCGCCTCGCCGAAGCCGAGCTTCTGGAGGGTCATGCCCTCGGTGAGCTGATCGCGGTAGAAGAGGCGGCAGAACATGTGGTCGCCTCCCGGATCGTGCGGCCCCCGCTGACAGCGCAGCCCGGAGACCGCCGGCGGCAGCGGCACCTCGCCGCCCGAGCGGATCGAGAACCCCTGGAACTCGCCACGCTGGTACGAGGTCTGGGCCGATCCCTCGTCCTTGGCGTGAAACAGGTACCCCATGAGCTGGCGGCCCTCCTCGGCCGGGATGGGATGGCCGAGCGCCAGCTTGGCGTCGTTGACGATGGCGTAGAGCCTGGCCGAGGCGCCGTCGTGCTCGAAGATGACGTCCGACGCGCGGGCCTGGGCGGCCTCGTGGAAGACGGCGGCGACCTTCCTCTGCAGATCCTCGTTGCCGGTCGACGCCGGCCGGGCGAAGCGCCAGGCGCGGTCGACTTCCTCCAGGGTGACGATGGTGACCTTCAGGTGGCCGGGGATGCGCTTCCTGGCCTTGAGCTGGGCGAGGCCGCGGGCGAGTTCGGCGTCGTCCTCGTAGCCTAGCGCGATGATGCACCGTCCGTCGGGCCACACGGCCGCCCGGCGGGCGTTGCCGGCGTGGTTCGACAGGAAGGGAACGGGTTTGAGGGCCTGGGCCGGATCGGGCTTGCGCCGGAAGAGGGACGAGAGCATCACCCGCCTCCCGCGCTGCCGTGGGCCAGCGCCCAGTCGCCGGTCTCGATGTGGTGGAGGCTGACGCCAGGCGGGGTGTTGGCGATGTGGACCACCCGCCAGCCGCCCGGCAGGGACTCGCCTTCCCGGACCCACCAGACCTGCGTGCCGTCGGTCACCGCGGCACGCAGGTTGCCCGCCATGCCGAGGATGTTGAACCAGGTGTAAGGCGGCGCCTGATCGACCCAGGGCTCCGGTTCCGTCGGCGGTAGCGTGGCTTCCGCCAGCTGGTCGAGGAGGGTGGCCGCGGGCGCTGCCGGCGGCGGCGGGGTCTCGACCGGCAGCGAGGGACCGGTCTCGGCCTCGCCCGCCGCCAGCGATGCCAGCAGCAGCTCGGTGTGCAGCACGTCGGCCACCAGTTGCTGGCGGCGCTGGCACAGGCGAAGGAGCTCGTTCTCGAGAGCGACGGCGGTCAGCACGTCTTCTCCGGCAACCGCGCTGGCGAGGCGCGTGCGCAGCAGCTCGATGGCGCAGTCGGCCATCGTCGGCCCCTCCGCCGGGGGTCCGGTCAGCATGGTGACGAGGGCCGCCGTCGCCGCGTCGAGGTCGGGCCCGGCGGCGGCAGGTGCGACGGCCGTCTCGGGCGGCGCCTCGACGGGCGCGTTGACGATGGGCAGCGGTTCATCGCCACTGGCGACCGGGAAGGGAACGAGCTCCTGCGCCGCCGGTGACGAGGCGAGCAGCGTGGTGGCCAGCAGGGCGGCCGCGACGCCGGCAGCGCACCCGGCGTTCACGGATGATCCCCCGTTACGATCCGCCAGGTAGAGGCCGAAGGGGAGTACGCCGCGCGCAGGAATGTGCGGAGCGCCTGCAGGGACGTGAGCTTCAGGCGGTGCATCGCCATGTCGGTCCAGGCGCCGAATGCGGCGCGGCGATGGCGGGACGGCAGTCAGCGCCGGACACGGCTTGCCGGCGGAGCGGCGGCGAACATGCGCCTTTGCGACTTTGCGCAGTTTCGCAATTGCGCAATTTTGCCAGGGCGCGGTCATGGCCGGATCCCGGTCAACCGGCGCCCCACCCGGCGTAATCACCGAGGTGGCGGGCCAGCGGCTGCCAGGCGTAGGCCGCCTTGTCGGCGACGCCCTCGAGCGTCAGGACGAGGCTGCCCCGCGACACGGTCCACGAGCCCGGGATGTCGCGGTCGCCCGTGGCGCGGGCCACCAGGCTGCCGTCCTCGCCGAAGCGGAAGAGCGCCTGCCGGCCGAAGTAGGGAAGCGTCACGTCCGCGTCGCGGCCGGTGAGCCAGTCCGTCATCGCAAAGAGCGGATGGCGGCGGCCGGTGTTGACCACCGGCAGCGCCTCGCCGGGCCTCAAGTGGTAGTCCATGGTCGCCGGCAGGGTCTCCCAGTCGAGCTCGAGGCGGTTCTCGGCGGCGTTCCAGGCCAGATAGCCGACATCGAGGACCTGGCCGGCGGTATCGATCGACCAGAATTCGTCACCCTCGGGGTGAAGCGCCAGGACATACGAACGGCCCAGGCGGTCCTCGAGGACGTGGCCATGGGCGGCCTTGAGCGCGTCGGCCAGCGCCAGGCGCTGGCGGTAGCCCATGGCATCGTCGGGCGACTCCGGAAGAAGCTGGGATGTCGCGTCGCTTCCAGCCGGCGCTTCCTCGCCCTCGGAGAAGCAATGCGCGGGAAGGACGGGTTTGGAGGGGGATTCGAAGCACCAATGGAAGGTGTTGCCGGCGACCGCGCCGAGACCGGTGCGGCGGCTGGGCGACATGCCGGGAAGGGTGAGGGGCGCCGTCGGATCCTGCTCCAGCATTTCGTAGATCGTCGGATGCGTCTGCTTCTCGTTGATCCAGCCGCCGTCCGCGAGGATCTCCTCCGTGATGCCCGGGCAGGCGTCGGCCATCAGCCGCGGCCAGCCCTCCTGGATCCAACCGTCGTCCTTGACCAGCCACCTGCCCTGGTCTTCGTTCCACGTCTCCGTGTGGAAGCGGCCGGTCTCCGGGTCGTAAAACACCGGCCACCGGTCGCCGTCCTCGTTGCCAGAGGCGGCGTAGGCGTCGTCGTGGCCCTTCCAGGTGTAGTAGGAGCCGCCGTCATGACGCACTTCGGAATAGCGCCGCTTCCCCCCTTCGCAGGAGAGCGGACGACTTCCATGGAGGGCGTCATGGCGGGTGTGGTAGACAGCGCGGGAGACGAACCAGTTCTGCCAGTCTCTCGTCCACGATTGGAACTGGATGACCGTGCGGCCGGGAAGCAAGGAACTGGCGACCCACGACACATGGTGCGATCCCGGGTTGGGCGGCCGTTGGGCGACCTCGGTGGTCCTGCACCCGGTGGCGACCAGCGCACCGGTGATCGCGACGGCGGCGAGGAACGAGCGGTTCATGGCTGTTCTTCTCCGACTTGGAGCTGTGCGTGTCCTGACTGCGTTCCGTTCGCGGCTCGCCAGCCCATTCGCCGCCCTTTCCCGGTTCGTGTCATCGGCCTCACCTGCCGCGGTCGCCGCTGCCGGGCGCGCCGCCCGGCCCGCCGCCGGCGCCGCGGTCGCCATCCGGGCCACCGCCGCCGCCCCTGTCGCCGTTGTTGTTGCCGTCGTCGCTCCCCGTGTCTTGGCCCGGTGCCACGTCGCCGTCGACGACCTCGGCCTGGTCCTTCTCCCCATCGGGAATGTCCTTGTAGTTGGCGTAGTCCCCGCGCCCGTCGCCGTCGGTGTCCCAGCTTTGCCCGCGATCGCCGCCGCCACCGCCTCCGACAGGTGTGTCTGCCGGGGTGTCCTGCGGAGATGACGTCGTTTCCTCCGTCTCCGGCGTCGAGCAGTTCGGCGGTGTTCCCGTCTGGCCAGCCGGGCACTGCTCCGGTGGCGGCGTCTCGCAGTTCGGTGGCGTCCCCGTCTGGCCCGCCGGGCATTGCGGTGGCGGAGGTGGCGGTGGCTGCCGGCACGTCGATGCCGTCTGGGTCCAGGACGACGTCGTGGTCCGCACCAGCGTCGCCGCCGCGTCCCAGGGCCACTGGCGGTAGAACCGCGAGGTGCTGCGCCTCTGGGTGCGCTGGCCGATCTGCGGCGAGGGACAGGAGACCGTGCGCGACGACGTCGACGTGGTCGTCCAGTCTCTCGGTACCGGCGGCGTCGGATTGGGATCCGTCCAGCAGCTCGTCGACACGAACTCAGGAGCGGTCAGCCACGTTTCGCCGGCGGTGGTGACGGATCGCTGGCGCCGCCACACGGTCTCGCCGGTGAGCGTGCCGGGGTGCGGCGCGCCGGGCGTGAACGTGCAGGTGGTCCGGAAGTGAACCCACTCGTCGTAGTCGGCGACGCAGTGGTCGACGAGGAGGCTCCATGCCCCGGTGACCGGCGAGCCCTGATCGTCACCGCGCCCGTTGACCTCCTGGGTGATATCCCGCGCCCACACCTGGCCGGCGCCGTGCGTCCTCGCCGGGCAGGTTCTGTCCTGGCGTTCCGTCGTCACGCGCTGGTCCGTCACGGTGAAGGGATCGACGACCTCCCCGGCAAGGCCGACGCGGTCCGACGGGGCGGTGGCGGCCATGCAGGCCGGCAGGGTGACGCTGTCGCGTCCCAGGATGCCTTCCGCGGTGCCGGCGGAGAACCAGTGAAGCGGAGGTTCGTCACGGTTGACGAGGGCGGCCTCGAGGTGCGGCGCCAGGCGGACCTGACGCTGGTCGTCGCCGACGCCCTTGAGATCGTCGCGATTCGCGAACACGGCCAGGACAGAATCGCAGTAGAGCGCGCCGATCCCGCGGGTGGTCCAGTCGGCCCGCCATCCGGTGGAAGCGGGCGGTGTCGCGCCCGGCCAGGAGGTGGCGGCGGTCGACCGCTCGAGGACGTGGTCCTCGAGGTGCTGCCAGGCGAGCGCGATGGTCCTTGCGTGCTCGAGGGCGACGCCGTGGTTGTCCTGGGCAAGGACCACAGGCGCGTGGGCGAGAGTCGCCGCGAGGGTGACGGCAATGGCTGCATGGCGCACCGAATGCGTTCTACATGGCGGCATGGCCGTCTCCTCCGATCGATACCTCGAGGGGCTGGGTGAGAACGGCGTAGACGCTCTCGAGCACGGGCCACGGCTCGACGGGCCGGGCGGCGATGCGCCAGATGCCGTCCTGGCGCGCGAGGGTGGTCACCTCGATGCCCGCAAGGCCGTCGATCGCCTGGCGGAACCGGGCGAGGGGATCGGGGCCGGTGATGGCGATCGCCCAGCGATGTCCCTGGCGGGTGTAGGCGATGGCGGTGGCCCAGGCGCCGATGCGGCGGTCGACCGCCGCGCGAAGGTCCAGGAAGGCCGGCGAGGGCGCCTGCTCGGCTTCGGCAATGACGGACGCGAGGGGCGTGACCGCCCAGGCGTCCGTGCCCTGCACCTGGCCGGCGTGGCGCTCCGACAGCAGCGACGCTTCCATGGTGCGGCGGTTGATCTCGATGTCGTGGCCGTCTTCGAGCGACCAGCGCAGCACCAGTGCGGGGCGGCCGCTGAGGGACGGGACCTGCTGCAGGACGGGCGCATCCGTCAGGCGGGCATGGCAGGTCGCCTGGTCCAGGCGCCAACCGGCGAGGCCGGGCGGCCTCTCCCGGAGAGCGGCGTCGCACAGGGCAAGGAACGTGCCGGTGTCGATGACCGTCATCACCTGCCGCTCGACCTCGACTTCTACAGTCGGTGGAGGCGGCGGGGAGAAGAAGATCTCCCAGACCTGGCGCCCGTACATCCAGCCGGCGAAGGCGAGACCGGCGACGAGGGCGATGAGGGTGGCGGCTGTCACGACCTGCCGCCGGCGGTCCAGCTGCGGTACGGTCTCGAGGCGCATGGCGTCGGTGAGCGGCGCCGCCGCCAGATCGAGCGGCGTGGCGCCCTCGATTCCGAGCGAGGGCGATGCGTGGATCGGGTGCGCGGATTCGCCGAGGATCCTCGCGGCATCGGCGGACGCCATGCGGTCTTCGCCCGGGAGCTCGGAAAGGCGCCCTGCCGTCGAGCGGACCAGGGCCGCCGTTCCGTCGTCGGCCAGGATGGCGGCGACCCAGGTGTCGCCTTCGATGACGGCGTGTACGGCCGCGGCCAGGCTCGCCGCCGCCACGGGATCGCCTTCCTCGTCGCCGGCGAACCCGGTCTGGTGCCCGGTCTCCACGAAAGCGGCGGCGCCATGGGCGCGGGCGCCCCGGGCAAGGTCGCGGCCGCGCAGGCGCGGCTGCCACGTCAGGCCGGCAGCGTACGTCTCGCGGTTGACGGTGAGCAGGCTCACAGGAGCTCTCCCGCCCGCTCGACGATGCCCAGGGGCGGGCCGGCCTCGGCGGTCACCAGGAGCACCTGCTCGGTCAGCGTGTCTTCGGAAGCCGCGCCGCCGAAAGGAAGGGGGACATCGGCGTCGAAGGTGCCGGAGCGGTCGCCCGTGACGGCGCGGTCCCTAAAGCCGGAGACCACGAGGGTCTCGCCGCGGCCGACGCGCTGGGTGATCTGCACGGCCCGGTTGCCGTAGGACGGCAGCTGGAGACGGAGCTGTGGCCCTGCCGTGAAGACCTCGAAGGCGGGGCGGTCGAGGATCGACGCGAAGAGCCGCACCAGCACCTCGCTGGGCGAGACGATCTGTGCCGTGTAGGTCAGCGCGAACCCCGACGCGACGTTGCCGGGGATGAGATTCGTCTGCAGCAGGCCGTCCTGCAGTGTCGTCCTGATCTCGCGGAGATAGGCTTCGGAGAAGAGCTCGGTGAACTGCGCCGGCTGGGCGTTCAGGCTGGGCAGGGTGGCGGTGAGTTCCCGGGAGACCGTCCCGGCCGTCTCAAGGGCGTTGACGGTGGCGCTCAGGGTGTCGGCTGCCGGCGTCGGGCGGACGACACTGATGCCGTTCGTGAGCACGCTGAGGCCGGCGGTGTCGCCGAGCACCCGCTCGAGCGCGCCGGAGATGCCGATCTGGAAGTCAGCTTCGCTGGTGAACCGCACCGTGTAGACGGCGACAGTCAGGGTGACCGGGCGCAGGGTGGTGCGGTTGAGCCACGCCAGGTAGCTGCGGGCGCGATCGATGTCGCGGGGCAGCCCGGAGACCGCGATCGAGGCCGTGGCCGGGGCGGCGGCGACGGCAGTGGAGGGGTCGAGGAGGGCCGTGAGCTGTGCGGTGATATCGCCCCAGGGGTCGTAGGAGGCCTCAGTGCTGATCGACTGGGAGGCGAAGTTCCCGGTGCCGCCGCCGCCCCCGGACTCTGTGGTCGACGTGCTGCCGGACGCAGTCTGCACGCCGGCCAGCGCATTGAGACGGAACGCCACGGCTTCGCGGCGGACGACCTCGATCTCTCCCGCAGACGGCTGGTAGTGCCAGCGGTATCCGCGGGCCGCCGTCCAGGCGTCGAACAGGGCGTCGAGCGGTCCCGTCCAGATGCCGCCTTCCGGGAGGGTCTCCCGGGCGACCCGGAAGGGATCGGACGGGGCGGTTTGCGGGCGGATGCCGGTGAAGCGCACGGGCATGCCTGTGGCGGCTTCGATGGTGGCGGCGAGGGCCTCGTCGTCCGGCGAGCCGGCAAGCGGCAGCGACACGGCATTGTCGGCGACCAGCTCCGCCGGGAGCGGGGCCTCTTCAGCCTCGACTCGCTCCATGCCGGTCCAGGGGCGCTCGGGGTCAACCTGCAGCACGTGGAAATCCGGCGCCGGATCCGGAGCGAGGCGCTCGATGGCCGCCGCGACGTCGTCGACGTGTTCGCCAGCGTTCTCCGCGTCGTCGGAAGCGCAGGCCGCCAGGAGGGTCGCCGCCAGGCAGGCGGTCACCAGGTGCCGGCGAAGCCGGTCGGGGTTCACGGCAGCCGGGAACGCCCGGCACCGGCGGCATCCGGCGCGTGCACGACCGCAGCGTGGGGCGGCTGACTCCCGTCGTCTACCGCCAGCCCCTGGTCGTTTCTCCCGAAACGGGTTGCGGTCCGGGCACGGGCGGTTCTCACCCCGGGCCGGACTGCACCCGATGACAGGAGGACACGCCACACCGCATCGGCAACATGGCGCCCTTTGGTGCGGCCGGACGGCGCGGTGCGCAGGGCCGTTCATCTCACGTCCGTCAGACGATCGCCGTGCCGACTGGACCGGCGACGGCGTCCGCCGCAGCCGCAAGCCCCGCCACCTCGGCGGCGCACCTGGCTGCGTCCCGCGTTCCTCCACTGCGCGGCCATCATGGCGCCCTCCCGCCGCCGGACGGAGCCCCGGGGACGTGGCGCTCGGCCGCCCAGCGCTTCAGGTCGTCGCAGCGGTAGAGGATGCGGTGGCCGAACCGGTAGTGGTCCGGGCCGCTGCCCTCCTCGCGCAGCCGATGCAGCGTGCGCGCGGAGAGACCGAGCCAGGCCGCCGCCTTGCGGGCGCTCAGGTGCGGGCTCTCGTCGTGGTTCATGTCGCTCGCTTCCCGTGGGTCGCAGTCCTCCCCCTCGGCCGCCAGCAGCCCGACGCCGGCCACCGCGCGCGCCATCGCCGCCCGGCAGCCGTCGTCCGCCTGTCCCGCCATCCATGCGCGCACCTTGTCCACGGTGACGAGACGGAACGAGACGCCGCGGTGCAGCCGCTCGACGAACGAGGGGTCGCCTGCGGCGCGCTCGCCCATGACGTAGGCCTTGGTCCGGGAATGGCGCAGGAACGCCTCGACCTCGCTGGCGAAGGCGGGGCCGACGGGCGCTTCGCCGATCGCGGCGCACACGGTGTCGCAGGTGACCAGGGTGAGACGCCGCCCGGCCTTGAGCGAGGCGACGAAGCCGGGGTCGCCCAGGGCCTCGCGGCCGAAGCGCCGGCCGCTCGTGCCGGAGCGCTTCAGAAAGCCGAAGAGGGCGGCGCGGATCCTGTCATCGAGAGGGATCATGGCGGCGAACGTATCGGGCACGTTCGCCGTTGATAATCGTGTTAGTTAGGGAATATCCTGCGTTCTGCGGCATCCGTGCAAGGAGCGGACATGCAAGGCGACAGCGCTCGGGAGAACCTGAAGGTGGCCCTTTGGAAGCAAGGCGCCTCGCTCGCCGAGGCGTCGCTCGCCATCGGCAGGAACAAGGCCTACCTCCAGCAGTACCTCGCCCGGGGCATGCCCCGGGTGCTCTCGTTCCAGGACTCCGAGAAACTCGGGGAGCTTCTCGGATGCGATCCCGCCACGCTGCGCCACGACACCCTGCCGGCGCCCAGGCCCTGGACAGGGCCGAAGCGCAGGCGCACCGCAGGCGCCTCGGTGGCCGAGGTCGAGGTCGAGGCGGCGGCGGGCGCGGGGGCCTGGAACGAGGACTTCGTCCACGAGAAGGCCCGCTGGCGCCTGCCCGAGGCCATGGTCCGCCACGAGGGCGACGCCGACCCGCAGGCGCTTCGCATTCTCAAGGTGCGCGGCAACTCCATGGAGCCCGAGCTGCGCGAAGGCGACCGCATCGTCGTCGACACCGCGCGCACCATGCCCGCCGCCGGCGAGCTCTTCGTGCTCTGGGACGGCGCCGGGCTGGTGGTCAAGCGCATCGAGGCGCTGACCGCCGAGGGCACGCTCCGCCTCGCCTCCGCCCACCCGGACTACGCGCCCTACGAGCGACCGGCCGACGAGGTCCACGTCGTCGGCAAGGTGCTGTGGAAGGTCACCCGCGCCTGAGCGCGCGTGGGTCCCTGGAGGCTCAGGGGAGGGAGGGCCGTGACGGCGCCGCGGGGCCCGGCCCTCACCACCTGATCGCGCCTCTGAGCATCACCCCGTGCTCGGCCGGCTCGTTGTCGTTGACCGCTTCGCGCCGGGTCGCGTCGAGGTTTACCTCGAAGCCCGGATCGCCCCTGACCGCCGAGGTCAGACGCCAGCCGATGCGCCAGTCGCGCGCGCCGTCCGAGAGCCCGACGCCGAGGTTCGGCGTGCCCGTGAACCGGTCCCCGAGCAGGGACATGCCATAGCCCAGCTCGCCCTGAAGGCGTTGCCCGGCCTCGAACTCATGTCCCGGCGCAAGACCCCGGGCGTCGCGAGCGCCCCACAGCCGGTCCACGCCGCTCGACGCCGCGCCGTACGTGGGCGAAAGGCTGAACGAGAGCCCGCGGCCCCGCTCGTCCGGCGCGAGGCGCACCGCGCCCGACGCACCCCACTCCCGGTAGTCCGAGTCCTCGTGCGCGATGAGAGCGCGAACGCTCCCCTCGACGCCGAGGCCCGTGGCGGGATCTTCGAAGATCACGCGGCCGCCGAGTTCGACGCCCGAGCCGGTCTCGGCATCGCCGCCGTCATGGCGCAATCCGAGCTCGACGCCCGGCGTCAGGGTGCCGCCGTCGCCCGTCCCGAACGCCCGGCTGCCCTCCAGCGCCAGCCGTACCCGGCTCGCATTCGCCGTCGTGCTCCCCTCGTTCGAGACCGCTTGCGACTCCGTCTCCACCCAGAACGTGTCAGACCTCAGCGCCAGGTCGATGCCGCCGGTCTCGTCCGCCTGCATCAGCGCGCCCCGGCTACCCAGGGCCACCAGCCGCATCTCGAGGTCGGTCCGGGTCACGCGCTCCGCCTGGTTCCCGTTCGCCGCCTGCACGATGGTCATGTCGCCCGTGCCCCAGCCGGCCAGACCCCAGACCGAGAGCCGGTCGTTCACCATGAGCCGCGCATAGGGGCTCACCGTGGTCATCGTGCTCTCGATGGTGCCGGAGTCGACGCCGGGCTGGGAGAACGTGCCCTCGCCCTCGCTCACCGAGACCGCGACGCCGGCCAGCAGCCGGTGCCACGTCGCGTCCGCGCCGAGGATGCCGGTGGTCACCTCGCCGTCGATGCGGAGGTTGCCGTCGTCCGCACGCTCCTCGCCGTCGAAGCCGCCCACCGTCACCCGGCCCCAGGCGGCCAGGCCCGGTGCGCCGCCCTCGCCGTCCCTGGCGAGGTGGAACGCGCTCCCGAGCAGCAGCTCGCGGCCCGACGGGTCGCGCACCGGCGCGCCGTCGAGGGCCGGAGACCCACGGAGACCGAGGCCTGCCCCGAACCCGTCGGGATCGTCCCCGGGCGCCGGTTGCTCCGAGGCGCCCAGCGCCCGCGCGACCGAGGTCAGCGCCTCGCCGAGCCATGCCTCGTCTTCGGTCCCGGCAAGGTCCACGCGCTCTCCGCCCACCGTCACCTGCGCCCCTGAGAGCGGGGTGCTGAGCCGGTCGGAGACCGCGTCCGTCACGTGGCTCGCCACCGTGCGCCCGAAGCGCGAGAGCCACAGCTGCTGCAGCGGGTCGGAGTTCGTGATCGTCCCCGTCGCCTCGCCGTCGGCGATGTGAGCTCCAACGACGTTGGACAGCCTGAACGTGAACGTCTCGCTGCCCTCGTCCACCGCGTCGTCGAGGATCGGCACGTTCACCGTCTTCGTCGTCTCGCCCGCCGCGAAGGTGAGCGTGCCCGAGGTCGCCGTGTAGTCCGCGCCCGCCGTCGCCGTGCCGTCGGACGTGGCGTAGCCCACCGTCACCGTGTGCCCGGACGAGGTGAAGGCGCGGCTCAGGCTGACCGTGAACGCGGCGTTCGCGTCCGTGCCCTCCCGTGCGCTGGCGTCCGCCACCGAGATCGACGGCCGCCAGTCCACCTTGTGGCCGGGATCGTGGCCGCGGACGTCGTGCGCAAGGTCGGCGGCCGTGCCCGAGGACGCCGACGCGATCGTGCCACCGTTCGCCGACAGCGAGTTCGCGACCACCTTGATCCCGTGCGGTGAGTAGTTCGGCTCCGCCACGGTGTAGGCGAACACCAGCGCGGCCGTCCCGGTCCCGCTCGCGTAGCTCGCGTGCTTCGTGCCCCAGTTCTCGGGGGACATGTCGATCGTGAGCCGCGGACTGCCGGTGACGGCGACCGCCTCGCTGAACGCCACCCGCACCCGGATCGTGTCGCCCAGGCCGTAGGTGTCGTCGGCGCCCGGGTCGCTCGCGATCGCGACGCCGCTCACCGTCGGGGTGCCGCCGCCGCTGCCGCTGACTTCGGTGTTGCCGCCGTCTCCGCTGCCGCCGTCCGTGTCGCTCGCCACCCGCCAGTCGACCTTGTGCGCCGGGTTGTGCGGCCGTTCCACGTGCGCCAGCGCCGCGCCGCTCCCGCCCCCGGCGGCGCCGATCGTGCCGCCGTTCAGCTCGAGCGAGTTCGCCACCACCTTGATGCCCTGGGTGGAGATGTTGGGATTCTCCACCGTGTAGGCGAACTCCAGCATCGTCGTGCCGCTGCCGCTCTTGTAGTCCGCCCACTTGTCGCCGTAGTTCGGGTCCATCCTGATCTTGAGCCTGGGCTTGCCGCCCGACGTGTCCACGTCCACCGGCTCGCTGAAGGTCACCCGGATGCGGATCTCGTCCTCGTCGCCGTAGGTGTCGTCCGCGCCCGGGTCGCTCGCGATCGTGACGCCGCTCACCGTCGGGGTGCCGCCGCCGCCATCCGTGTCGCTCGCCACCCGCCAGTCGACCTTGTGCTCCGGGTTGTGCGGCCTTTCCACGTGCGCCAGCGCCGCGCCGCTCCCGCCCCCGGCGGCGCCGATCGTGCCG
>JAPPKP010000424.1:43660-46858 GCA_028819955.1 Rhodospirillaceae bacterium
ATTCTCCACCGTGTAGGCGAACTCCAGCATCGTCGTGCCGCTGCCGCTCTTGTAGGCCGCCCACTTCTCGCCGTAGTTGGGGTCCATCTTGATCTTGAGCCGGGGCTTGCCGCCCGCCGTGTCCACGTCCACCGCCGCGTCGAAGGTTACCCGGATGCGGATCTCGTCCTCGTCGCCGTAGGTGTCGTCCGCGCCCGGGTCCGAGACCACCGCCACGTCGCTCACCGACGCGCCCGAGTCGACGCTGCTCGCCGCCACGTTGTTTGCCTGTGCTCCCTCGAACGGCAGCGTCAGGCCCAGCGAGGCCGTTCCGCCCCGGACGATGTCTCGGACGGCTGTCCCGCTCCAGCCGACCCTGGTGCCGCCTACCGTGTAGCTCGCGCCGGCAAGCGAGAGCTGCGTCGCGCCGACATACAGCGACCCCTCGTGGCGGAGCCTCTGCGGCCAGGCCTTGTCGAGCGTCACGTAGACGTCCCAAGCCCCCTCGGGATCCGACCGCGCGAACACGAACTCCCTGATCCGGTACGTCTCGCCGTTATGCGTGAAGCTGTCGGACGTGAGCCCGGAGGCGCAGTCGGGCATGACGCTGCAACCGAGGCGCTGGCCGACGACGCCGACGCCCGAGAGGTTCTGCAAGGTCAGCGATCCGGACCACAGCCCGCCCTGCGGCGCCGCCTGCGCCGCGGTGTTGTTGGTCACCGCCTGGCCGGAGAAGCTCGCCACCCGGTCGCCGACCAAGTCCCGCAGCGGATTGGCGGACGGCCTGGTGTAGCGCACCGTCACCGTGTCGCCGTACGCCACCGCCGAGGCCAGGGTCAGCGTCACCTTCGCACCGTCGATCGACGCCGTGCCGGTGCCGGCAATGGTGCGTGACGTGCCGCCCGAAGGTGTGGCAGTCACCCTGAAGGCGCTGCCTGCCGGGGCCGCGCCCGCGTCCAACGGCTCGTCGAAGGTGACCACCAGCGTCTTCCCGTTCACCGCCGCGCGCAGGAATCCCGGCGGGCCGGTGATGTTGTTCGCCGCGCGCCGGAAGGGCGACGCCCGGAGACCGGCGCGGTCCCGCAGCGGATTGGCGGACGGCCGCGTGTAGCGCACCGTCAGCGTCTCGCCCTCGCTCACCGCCGAGTCCAGCGTCACCCGCACCGTGGCGCCGTCGATCGACGCCGTGCCCGTGCCGGTCCGCCCGCCGCTCACCGTGAACGCGCTGCCGGCCGGCGCCGAGCCCGCATTCAGCGGCTCGCTGAAGAACAGGGTCAGATTCCGCCCGTCCACCGTCGCGCCGGTGGCCGTCGGCCTCCTGACGTCGGCCGCCTCGGTCAACGTCACCGCCCGGTCGCTGAAGTTCACCACCGAGGCGCCGTACACGGACCTGAGCGACCCGTCGATACCGTGGCCGCCCGCCCGGTGCCGGTCGTAGCTCAGCGTGACCTTATGGTGGTTGCGAATGGGCGGGACGACAGAGTCGGCCAGCCTGAGCGTCACCGAATCGGTCCGGCACGCGACGGAATAGGGATTGTACCCGACGCCGTCCACCTTGAAGGTCCAGGCTCCGGGCTCGGGACAGTGCCTGGGATTGAGGGGCTGTCCCTCGAAGGCGAGCTGCGCGACCAGCGTCCGCGCGCTCAGCGTCGCCGCGGAGAGCGTCGGCGCCGGAAGGTGCGCCAGCGAGGAGACCTCCATGGTGAAGGTGTCGCTGGCCGTCCCGTAGATCCTGTTGCCATGGCCGTCGTCTGTCCAGTGGCCGTCGTTCACCGCCACCTTGACCGCGACCGTCCCGATGTCCGACTCGCCCGGCGTGCCGGAGAACGTCCGCGTCGCCGCGTCGAACTTCAGCCACGCCGGCAGCGCGCTCCCGTCGGTTCTCGTCGCCGTGTAGTCCAGGGTGTCGAACTGCGAGTCGAAAAAGGTATTGGCCGGGATGGTGTACGTGTACGGCGCGGCCACCGCCGCCGACTGGTCCGGAATCTGTGTCGACACATAAGGGTCGGAGTTCCCGGAGGTGGCGCAACTCCAACTCGTCCGATAAGCCCGCGTCGCCCCCACCACGGTCTCGCCGTACGGGTCGGTGGCCGTGATGGTGGCGACCGTGTCGAACGTGCGCGACGGCCGCGGCGTGAGCGCGGCCAGGTCGCAGCTGGATTTCGCCCTGAAAAACAACCTGCCAATGTCTGTGTTCCAAACTATGAAACCTGGCTCGGCGGTGTCGTCGCGACTCCAGGAGATCGAGTACGTCAGCGCGTGGCCGTCGGGGTCGCTGAAGTCGCTCTCGGAGATATTCAGCGACGACAATCCGCCCGGTACCGCGTTGACCCATTCATACGGCGTCCCGGTGAACACCGGCGGGTTGTTCATGTACCGCCAGTGGCTCTTGTTCTCGTGGCCGTGGATGGCGACCTTCAGGGCATTGGTGTTGCTCGACCAGGCGCCAGTGCTGGTGCTCGTCCGAAAAAGCCGATTGTTCGCAATGCTCCAGCCCGCCGCCTTGCCCGAATCCTCGTTGTTCGAGCTCGTTGGCCTTATACGGAGGTTGTTTGATCCGCTGCCGCTGACGTCGACCACCACGAAATACGTCGTGTCAGGGTCCAGGACGATGCCGGCGGCCGCCGTGAACGTCTTGAGCTGGAATGAGGTGGACACGCTGAGGGTCGGGTTTGTCAACGTGCCCAGTTTGACGCCCGGACGACCGGACGAGTTCGCCGCGTGGATTGTCACGCTGTAGCTCTGGTTCAACGCGCTGCTGTGCTGTACAAAAAGCGAAAGTACCAAGCTGGTTAGCGTGTAACCGTCGGCATGGCTGCCCGTCGTGAACGCCTGGGCCCAGTCCTGGGTGAAGATTTGGTAGGTCCCGTCGGTCTGCCCGGTGTTGCTCACCTGCTTTACGGAGGTCAGCTGGTGCGCGGTCGCGGGGCCGGGCAGCAGGGGCAGCGCGAGGGCGAGCGCGCACAAGGCCGCGCACAGGGCCGCGCACAGCCCGCGCGCGGGACGGAGGGCTCGGAAACGGGAAGATGCAGGGGAAGACCGGCGCCTAGACCCGCCGGGACCGCGCTCAGGCGGCCGGGATGCCGAAGCCGGGGATGATGGCGAAGGCGGGCAGGGTTCGCCGGAGAATGCGCCCGCGCCGGACGCAATCATGGCTTCGGCGCTCGGCGCTCGGCGCTCGGCGCTCGGCGCTCGGCGCTCGGCGCTCGGCGCTCGGCG
>JAPPKP010000424.1:46958-48788 GCA_028819955.1 Rhodospirillaceae bacterium
CTAATTATATCGCGAGGGAGGCCTCGTGGTGTCAAGCGTTTTTCTCGTTCCGCCGCGTCCGCCGACATCGCCGCGTCCTCAGCTACGTCCGTCTGCGAGAACGGAATTCCATCAAGGACTGAAACCATCTGCACCACCCCCAGCATTGGAACCTCGACGCCGGCGCCGGACGGTTTCCTGGCCAGCATCCGGTTGGATGACTGAACCGTAACCCGTTGATGCCAAAGGGTAAACTAGTCCCATATGGGACTACTCACGCAGGCGATATCGGATGACGACGTGCGAAGGGGGAGCGAACGGGGAGGGGCGGCAGCGGCGCCCTCAGTCCCGGGGCAGAGCTTCCAGGGCCGGCACCCGCGGCACCAGCGACACCTGGCCGGAGACACCCTGCTTCTTGTAGATCCGTTTCAGGAGCCGGCGCACGTAGCCGGCCTGTCAGCCCGTCATGTCGGCGATCTCCAGCACCGAGCGGCCTTCCGCCAGCAGCGCCGCCGTCCGGGCCTCCGATGCCGTCAGGCCGAGGGACGCCGCCACCCTCCCGGCGTCGATGCGCGGACGGCGCGCCGGGTCCACCAGCAGCACCAGCGCGGCCACCCGGCGCCCCCCGAAGTCCATCGCCGCGGCGCAGGATGTCGAGCGCCGGCCCGTTGGCCGCTAGCACCCATCCGCCGCGGTCCAGCTGCACGACGCCGATGCGGTCGTTATCCAGGAATCCCGTCAGCCCCGCGCCCAGCGCATCCGCCGCCGCCAGCGCCTGGCGGATGAGGACCGAGCGGTGGACATGCGGCAGCAGGCGCTCCAGCAGCCGGAGCCGGTCGGACTGCCAACCGCCGTCCCCGACGGGATCGCCCATGCTCCAGACGATGCGCAGCCCGTCCCGCCCGTCGAACCGTACCTGCAGCCCGTTGCCGCTGCCAAGCAGGCGCTGGCCCTCGTTGTGCGCCGGCGACGTCTTCAGCCCGTCCCGGGTGTAGAGGTCGCGGACGCGGACCAGCCGGCAGTGCGGAAGCCGCCTGATGCGGGGAATCATTCCGTCGTGCGCGCGGTCGTGCTCGACATACGCGCGCGCCAGGTCCTCGATGTCGTCGCCGCGCCGGAAAAAGCGGGCGAAGTACATGCGCACGTCGTCGCCGAGCCCCTCGGCGACCTGCAGGGCATTCCCGCTGGCGCCGACCGCCTCCTCGACCAGCGCCGTGGCGGCGCAGCCACGCCTTGCCGTAGCCCGCACTCGCCCGGATGAAGCGCCACGCGCGGACCGGGTCCCAGTCGACCGGCTGTGCGCGGCGCCGTCCGCTCCGGGCCGAACCGGACCCGGTCGGCGGTTCGCCGTCCGATTCGTCCGGGGTCACGGGCTACGCTCGCGGCAGCCGGACCGGGCCGCTCCTCCGCGCGGCCGCCGCCCTACCACCTGATCGCGCCTCTGAGCATCACCCCGTGCTCGGCCGGCTCGTTGTCGTTGACCGCTTCGCGCCGGGTCGCGTCGAGGTTCACCTCGAAGCCGGACTCGTTCCGCACCGCCGAGGTCAGACGCCAGCCGATCCGCCAGTCGCGCGCGCCGTCCGAGAGCCCGAGGCCGAGGTTCGGCGTGCCCGTGAACCGGTCTCCGAGCAGGGACATGCCATAGCCCAGCTCGCCCTGAAGGCGCTGCCCGGCCTCGAACTCATGGCCCGGCGCAAGACCCCGGGCGTCGCGAGCGCCCCATAGCCGGTCCACGCCGCTCGACGCCGCCCCCCAAACCGGCGCCAGGCTGAACGACAGCCCGCGGCCCCGCTCGTCCGGCGCGAGGCGCACCGCGCCCGACGCGCCCCACTCCCGGTAGTCCGAGTCCTC
>JAPPKP010000233.1 GCA_028819955.1 Rhodospirillaceae bacterium
AGCGGTCAACTCATCTGGTACATAAACCGGTCAACTCAAAATGTGCTCGACAGACGCGCTCACCGCAAAGGGCGATGAAATCGATCTGATCGGCGCTCTGTCGTATCCTGCCAATTTGACCTTGGATAGAGGTGTCTTCGTTCTGAAACAGGTCAATGCCGATAATCTCGGCACCCTCCAGCTGCGTCCATTGCCAGTCAAAGCCCGCGCAGGTCGACTGCGAGTACTCGATCGTCTCATCGCGCAGGAGATAGGCCTTGTGGGCACCACTCTTCTCGTAGGCCCAGGTCACCATGGCGGCACCGTCCACGCGGCCGGCCGGTGGACGTGCGGGCCTACGCCGATCGGATCGTAATCCGCCAGAACGGCGATATCGCCGCCGAGCGTCCTCGCAGCGTGGCACTGTGGCGCGCGCATGAGCGCACGACGGGCGCGGCGTCGAGCGCCGGGAAAAGACCGTCGTCGTTCCTCCGAACGGCGCCGCCCGCTACGAATCGAGACCGTAGGCGCCGACGTCGGAGTCGTACTTGCGCGGATCGATGCTCTCGGCGTCTCCGGCTGCGGCTGCGGCCGCGAGGGCTTCATCGCGGCCAATCGTGCCGAATGCGTAACGCGCGGCGGCGTCGATACCTCGGACGGTGGTTTCGACGTGCGCGCCGTCGTGCCGGGGATCGGTCGGAATCATCACCGTGCGGGCGAGGATCTCCAGAGAGCGCGGGAGCATGTCCTTGGTGACCTTTCGGCGGCATGCCTCGTTCGCCGGCATGGCATAGGGGTTCATAGCCGGATGGCCCGCGCCTTCGCCCATCAGCACTTGGTCCCACTCGGTGTAGGTATGCCGTCCGGTCTTGCCGGCGATCACGGCGGGCATGATCTCGACGAACCTCTGAGCGGCGTCGGCCGTGGGCATGGTGTACATCACATGCGTCCCGCATTCGTGGTCGGGACTGTTCATCGGGGTTGGCCTCAGACCGAGATTGTCGAGATGGCGGGTGGCCTCGAGGATCCGTTTCTTCTCAACGCGCATTCCGGTCATCATCGCCGGCAGCCGGCCGAGCTGGACGTTGAGGACGGCGCCCAGAAGCTCGGAGGCGCGCGCGCCGTTGGAGGCGAACGGCACGAAATCCCCTGTCCGGCCGGTCCAGTAGTAGTGGCAGGGATCGATGGCGCAGGCGACGCGCTTGTCGATCTCGGCGTCGCTGGTCACGACGCCGCCGCCTTCGCCGCCGCTGATGTTCTTGTAGAAGTTGAAGCTGTAGGCGCCGGCGTGACCGATGGTGCCCAGCATCCGACCCTCGTAGCCGCCGCCGATGCCCTGGCAGGTGTCCTCCAGAACCAGCAAGCCGCGCTTTGCGGCGACCTCCATGATGGCGTCCATGTTGCACGCCGCACCCCAGATGTGGACGGGAATGACCGCCTTGGTCCGCGGCCCGACGGCGTCGTCGAGGGCATCGGGGTCCATGGTGATCGATTCGTCGACATCGACGACCACGGGAATGGCGCCGACGCTCAACACGGAGGTTGCCGTCGCCATGTAGGTATGCGCCGGAACGATGACCTCGTCACCGGGCCCGACCCCCAGACCAACCAGCGCGGCGTGGAGCGCATAGGAGCCGCTGCAGGTCAGGCGGAAATGTGGGGCGTGCAGATACGCGGCATAACGTTTCTCGAAGGTGGCGCATGCGTCGCCCTGGCCGTAGCGGAACAGCTCCTCGGAACGGATGGCGCCGGCGATGGCCTCGATCTCCTCCTCTCCGATGATGTACATGTCCTCACTCTCCTTCCCGCGCCGCCGCTGGCCGTCTCGAAGAACGCCATGCCCAGCCTTAGCACACATCACACGGCAGTCTGTTAGGCAAAATCCTAGGAAAAATATTTCCAATCAATACTATACGAGATTCAAGTGGCGGAGGGGGTGGGATTCGAACCCACGGTACGCTCGCGCGTACAACGGTTTTCGAGACCGCCCCGTTCGACCACTCCGGCACCCCTCCGCGGTCCGCAGCCCTTTGGGCAGCGCGGCCCCTATCTACGCCTGGCGAGCGTCCTCGGCAACCGCCGCAGCCGCCACGCTCCGCTCGTAGCCAGCGAAATCCTCGGTGCCGAGCACATGGCGCTCCATCCAGGCGGTGAAGCGCACCCGGTCGCGCGCGATCCCGTCCCAGTCCTCGTAGAACGTGTTGTCGCGGCGGTAGTAGCCGAGCGCGTAGGACGGCCTGGCCCCGCCGGGCGCGGGCGAGACCGCGGTGACCACCCAGTGCGGCAGGTGCACCGAGCCGGGCCGGGGCTCCAGCTCATCCACGACCTCCTCCACCGTGACGAGCACCTTCCGGCTCGCGAGCGCCACCTCCTTCTGCACGCCGGAAATGCCCCAGAGCATGACGTTGCCCTTGCGGTCGGCCTGCTGAGCGTGAATCACCGCGATGTCGGGGCAGATGGCGGGGCTCGCCGCGAGCTTCTCGCCCGTGAAGGGGCAGGTGATGAACTTGATGATCGGGTTGTGCGCCGGCAGGTCCGAGCCGACATAGCCCCGGATCACCGAGAAGGGTAGCCCGCTCGCCCCCGCGACATAGGCGTTGGCGAGGTCGGCGTGGCTCCGCTCCTCGATCTCCAGCGGGCGCGGCCAGCCCTTCTCCACCGCGTCGCGGAAGCGGTGCAGCGAGCCCACCCCGGGATTGCCGCCCCAGGAGAACACCAGCCGCTTCACGCAGCCCATGCCGATGAGCTGGTCGTAGATCAGATCCGGCGTCATCCGCACCGCAGTGAGGTCCTTGAGGCCCGCGCGGATCACCGCGTGGCCCGCGGCATGGGGAATCAGGTGGGTGAAGCCCTCCATGGCGACGGTATCGCCGTCGTGGATGAGCGACGACACCGCGTCCGCGAGCGGGACGATCTCGGTCATGCGCCGGGCGTGACGGGGCGCGAACGGGCGCGGGCGGGCGCGGGCGGGTAAGGAACGAGCGCCGGGCGGCTAGAAGCGCACGGGCACGATCGGCGCCTCGCCCTTGGCGATCATCTCGGGGATCGCGGGCGAGGCGTTCTCCCACACCAGCAGCATCGAGCGCTTGGGCGAGAAGCCCTGGTGGCGGATATCGGCCGGCATGCAGGCGACATCGCCCGCCCGCATGGTCACCACGGCGCGGGGGTCGCCCGAATGCTTGTCCTTCACCTCCCAAACGATCTCGTCCGAGAGCTGGATGAACCACTCCACCCGGTCGTTGCCGTGCTCCACCGGCAGGATGAACTCCTCCGACGTGGGGCAGAACAGGCTGTCCTTCAGCACGGAGCAGACGGAGGGGTTCCAGGTCACGTCCGAGCGCGAGAGATAGGCGAAAAGGTTGAAGGACTGCACCTCGTCCTCGAAACCGGGCTCGACCTCGACCTCCGGCTCGTCCTGCGCCACGTCGGCGAACATGCGGTTGACCGGGTAGCCGCTCTCGTCGGTGCGCAGCGGCGCATCATCGGGCAGGCCCACCATGCGCTTCGCCGTCACCCGCACGCGGCCGAGGGCCTCGGGGTTGCGCCCGCTCTTGCGGCCGAAGGGCTGCGCGGTCTCCTGCGGGGCCGTGAAGGGGTCGTAGCCAGCGTTGGTCCAGTCCTCGAGCATCGCCTGGAACGTATCCCTCAGGTCGTCGGAATCGATTGTCTCCGAGTAGTCGCGGCCGTTATTGCGGTAGGCGTCGTTGAAGCGCCCGATGTAGAGCTCGACCTCGCCGTAGAGGTTGGTGGTGCCGAACACGTCGTCGAAGTTGAGGGTGCCGTAGAAGAAGTTCCACGCCACCTCGCGCACCAGCGCGCGCAGGAAGGCGTCGACCGGCATGAGATGGGAGCCGTCCGGCCAGGTGACGTAGGCGAAATACTCGTCGCGGCGGAAGCCGAAACCGCCGATCTGGAAAGTGCGGTAGCCGGTGTAGTTGTCGGGATCGGAGGCCGTGTAGGCCGTCTGTGCGGTCTGTGCAGACATCGCTCTCACTCCTCACCGGTCTGGCAGATTTCGGCCCAGCGCTCGATGGTGAGCGGGCCGTCCATCGTCTGGAACAGGACAACGCTCGGCGCCTCGGCCGAGATGCGGTAGGCGGCCTGTGCCGGCAGCAGGGTCAGGTGGCCCTTTCCGGCATGAATGCGCCCCATGCGCGGGCCCTCAGGCTCGCCGTCGAGCTGCCTGGCACCGTCGCCCTCGGGCGCGTCGCCGCCGTGTTTCATCAGCTCGACCTCGATTCGGCCGTCGAGGCAGAGCGCGAACTCGTCGTGGCCCGCCGTGAACCAGGGCGAGGCGCCGTCGACGCGCATGATCTCGATCGCGTACTCCAGGTTCTTGGCAACGCACACACGCTCGAACGGCGCCGACTTGCCGGCGACCTCGAACACATTGGAGAAGACGTAGTTGCGCGGATCGTCGTCGATGATGTGGACCCCGCCCTTGCGGTAGTCGTCGAGCGATCCGAGATCGGTGGTGTAGTCGGACATCGGCCCCGTCCTCTGCCCTCCGTTCAGCTTGCGGCGGTCACTTTACCCGAAACCGCCGCCGTTGCGGAAACCCAGCGAGTTCCCGCAGCCCATCGCACCCACGGTGCAACGGCGGTCAGCGCTTTGCGTCGCGCCAGGCGATGGCGGCGCGCAGGCCCTGAGTGCGCGTGATCTCGAGGAATTCGCGCTTGGTCGCCGTGCCCTCAGCCTCGATCAGGAGGTCCTGATCGAGCGCCATCTCGAGCGCCTCGTCGAACCCCATCATGCGGTACATGCGGTTGATCGTGGCCTTGGTGCGCTTGAGCAGCGCCGGCTCGATGGCGGCCATGCGCCGGGCGAGCGCAAGCGCGGTCTCGACTTCGTCCCCCGCTGGCACGACGCGGTTGACGAGGCCGATCTCGTAGGCCCGTCCGGCGCCGATCTCGTCCTCGCCGGAGAGCAGGATTTCCTTTGCGTGCTTGGGCCCGGTGAGCCAGGGCATCAGCATCACGACGATGCCGGCGCCGAAGCGCAGCTCGGGTTCGCCGAAGCGGGCATCCTCAGCCGCCACGGTCACGTCGCAGGCGAGCGCCAGCTCGCAGCCACCGGCGAGCGCGGGGCCCCGCACCGCAGCCACCGTTGGTTTGGAAAGGTGCCAGAAGCGCATCACGGTATCGAAGTCGTCCCGCAGCACGGCACGCCATTGGGCGACGCCGGCAGGCGGGGCCGAGGCCTGCTCCTTGAGGTCGAAGCCCGATGAGAAGGCGCCGCCCGCGCCGGTCACGACCAGCGCCCGGATCGCCTCGTCGCCCTCTACCGCATCGCACGCGGCATTGAGCTCCGCCAGCATGGTCCGGTCGATGGCGTTGGCACGCTCGGGCCGGTTGAGCGTAGCGAGCGCGACCGCCTCCCGCCTCTCGAACCTGATGCACTCAAAGTCCATCGCCGGCCCTCCGGATGGACGCGCCGGGCACGAGCGCCAGCCTACACCCGCGGTCCCGCCTGCCGTATCAGCGGCATCACCCTCTCGCCGAAGTACTTCAGCTCCTCGTGGTAATCGAGCCACGAGAGGATGAAGCCTTCGACGCCGATGTCGGCGATGGCGAGCATCTCGTCCACCACCTGCTCCGGCGTTCCCAACAGCGGGTACCTTACAACGCCGGCCGGCAAGGTTCACCCGCCCCCCTGCGCGGACTATTCTCCGGCGACCGATCCCCTGGCGATGGCGGCGACATGCAACCGCCCGCGCCGGGGCTGAGCGGCACACCGAGGGAGAGAGCCTTGGCCACCATTCTGTGCGAGCACGCGGACGATTGCCTGCGCATCCGCCTCAGCAACGGCACCGCCAACGCGCTGACGACGGCTGTCATCCGCGACCTCGCGCATGCGGTCGGGGAGGCCAACCGCGAGACCAAGGGCGCGCTGCTCTGCGGCGGCGAAAAATTCTTCTGCAACGGCCTGGACCTTGACTGGGCGCTCGGATGCTCGCGCGCCGAGATCACGGAGATGTTTCACGCGCTGGCGGGGCTCATCCTGGCCATCCTGGAATCGCCGCTGCCCATCGTGGGCGCCATCAGAGGCCACGCCATCGGCGGCGGCATGGCCATCTACCTCGCCTGCGACCACCGCTACGCGGCCACCGGGCGCGTGCTGATCGGCAAGCCCGAAATCCTGCTCGGCGTGCCCAATCCCTACTACGGCGACCAGCTCCTGCGCTTCGTGGCCGGAGACTTCGTCGCCTCGGACTTGATCTACACCGGCAAGCTCGTCCGCGCCGACGAGGGCCGCGCCCTGGGCCTGGTTCATGAGGTGGGACCCAAGGAGGACATCGAAAGTATGGCGTGGGAGCGTCTGCTGTTCCTGCGCGACCTCGCGCCGGAGGCCTTCGTGGAATCCAAGCGCATGCGCCTCGGCAAGCTCTGCGCCGACCTGCGGGAGCAGATGCCCGCCCGCATCGCCCGCCAGGTGGAGATCTGGTCCGGCGACGAGGCGCAGGCTCGCCTCCGCGCCGGCGCCGAGCGGCTCAAGCGCCGGCGGAGCGAAGACTGATCGTCCGCACCTCTCGCCGCGTTTCCGATCCGGTTCCGCGTCCCACGTCCGACAAGCAAGTCTGTCCGGGATTCGCCGGGATCAAGTGGGATGGAGTGGGATAAGTGGGATTCGCCGGGATATGTGGGATTCGCCGGGATATGTGGGATTCGCCGGGATATGTGGGATTCGCCGGGAT
>JAPPKP010000217.1 GCA_028819955.1 Rhodospirillaceae bacterium
CATCGAAGCCACCGAGAAGCTCCGCAAGGACCGCGAGCGCGCGGCGGAGAAGGCGAAGGCGGAGAAAGCCAAGGCGGAGAAGGCTGCGGAGAAGACCAGGCGCCAGGGCGGCCTCTCGCCGGAGACGGTCGCCGCCATCCACGAGGCGGTGCTGGGCCCGCGCCCGCCTGCGCGCACGGTGACGTCGGTGCCGGTGGACCCGTGGGATCCCGAGTCATTCCCCGCAGTCCCGGCGAATCCCGGCGAATCCCACTTAATCCCGGACGATCTCAGCGAATCCCAATCCCAGGCAATCCGGGATAGTCACTACGAATCCTGGGAGGAGATCGCTCCGCGGGTGTATCGCACCAGCCCCACGTCGATCCTGTCCCTCGGGCCGGAGAGGCCGGACGCGGGTTAACCACTTCCCTCAGGCGCCGGGCGCGAGTCTTTTCATTTCCCTCAGGCGCCGGGCGCTCGCTCCGCTCGCTTGGCTACGCGCCTTCGGCGCGCGGCGCATGCGCGCCGTCCGGGCTGCTGCGCAGCCCGGTATCTGTCATGGTCGGACTCCTCGTGGGCTGCCGTGGGCGACAAAGTGCCAGAACGTTTCCGTGCGATACGGAAACGCTCTAGCATTCGGGCCGGGCCGCTTGGCGGGGGTAGCCTGAGCTGAGCGATGGAGACCACGCGAGGAGACCGGCATGGGCCGTTCGAAGATACTGCTGGCGGGCGAATCGTGGGTGACGACCGCAACCCACATCAAGGGCTTCGATCAGTTCCCCACGGTCACCTTTCATCGCGGCGCAGACGCGCTGGCAGACGCGCTGGCGGACAGCGACTTCGCGCTCACCTACATGCCGGCGCATGAGGCGCAGACGCACTTTCCCTCGACCCTCGCGGGCTTGCGGGAATACGACGCCGTCATCCTCAGCGACATCGGCGCCAACACCCTCCTCCTGCATCCCGATACGTGGATCGAGAGCAAGCCCACGCCGAACCGGCTCAAGCTCATCCGCGACTACGTGGGCGAGGGCCGCGGCCTGATGATGGTCGGCGGCTACTACAGCTTCCAGGGCATCAACGCGGGCGCCCGCTACCGGGGAACGCCGGTCGAGGACGTTCTGCCCGTGACCATCCTTCCCTGGGACGATCGCGTCGAGGTGCCGGAGGGATTCCGGGCGGAGGTCCAAGGGCCTGCCGCCCATCCGATCCTCGCGGGCCTCGGCACCGAGTGGCCGCTGCTGCTGGGCTACAACGAGGTCGCGCTGAAGGAGGGGGCGGCGCTTCTGCTCAGGGTCCCAGACGACGCGGGCGGACATCCCCTGCTGGCGACGGGCACCTACGGCAAGGGCCGCGCCATCGCCTGGACCTCGGACATCGGCCCGCACTGGTGCCCGCCGGACTTCGTCTCGTGGGAGGGCTACGGCCGCCTGTGGCAGCAGTGCCTGTCCTGGCTGACGGGCGGGTAGAGCGTTACCGTCTAAGACGGAAACGCTCTACCATCTCTGTCGCTCACGGCAGCCGGCCTGCGGCCGGCGCCTCCGCGAGGGCGCCGCAGGAGCGGCGGGCCGCGGTCGCGGCCTGTCGCGCGTCCGTCGAAGCCGGACGCGCTCTATCCCGGGCTAGACTGCGCCCTAATACTGCGGCGTGCGGTTCCAGGGCTCGGGCGCGACGGGGCCGGGGTCGGTGACGAGGAAGGGCGTGACCCGGCTGCGCTGGGGCTCGGGCCAGGTGTCGGGGCGGAGCGTGCGGCCGGGGGCGGCGTCGGTGTCGATCTCCTCGCGCCGGTAGATCTGCCAGATGCGGGCCCTGAGCGAGGCCGGCAGCGCCTCGTACTCCGGATGCCACCAGAGCGTGATGTTGGTGCGCTCGCGGCCCGAGCGGTTGGGGTGGGCGCCGTGGATCAGCCGCGCGTCGACCACGACGACATCGCCCGCCGTCACCGGCACGTCGACCTCGTCCGGGTGCGGAGCGAAGGCGGCATCGTCCGGGTTGCGCACCTCGGCGAGCGTGGGGTCGTGCGCGTCGACGAGGTCGTGCAGAGGATGGGGCCTGCGGTGGGAGCCGGGGATCAGCCGGAGGCAGCCGTTCTCCCGCGTGGTGTCGGTCATGTAGAGGAAGAGCGCGACCTGGGCGATGCGCCCCTCGCGCGAGATCGGATGCTGCCAGCCCCACCAGTCCTGATGCCAGAAGAGCGCAGGGCCGCCCGGCGGCTTGCTGATGACGTAGCCCGAGGAGAAGAGCGTGCCCGGCAAGCCAAGCCGCTCGAACATCTTCGGGAAGCCGGCATGCGCGATCAGGGCTGCGAAGGCGGGGTGGTCCGCGACGGGGACGAGGCTCCCCTGCGAGCGCCACTGCGCGCGGTGATCGGTATCGACGGTGCCGAGCGCGGCCTCCGCCGCTGCTCTGGTCGCCACCAGCGCGTCGGGGTCGAGAACCTGCGGCACATGGCAGAAGCCGTCGGCTTCGAGTCGGCTCCGCGCCGCCTCGCCATCCCAAGCCGGCGGGCGCATCTCGGTGGTGTCGTTCACCCTACCCGCCCGTGGCCAGCTCGCGCTCGACCAGCGTCGCCCAGTAGCTCGCGCCGATGGGCAGGATCTCGTCGTTGAAGTCGTAGCCGGGGTTGTGGAGGAAGCAGCCGCCGGGGCCGAGCCCGTTGCCGATCCAGACGTAGCTGCCGGGCCGGGCCTGGAGCATGTACGCAAAATCCTCGGAGCCCATGCAGGGGGCGAGGTCGCGGTGTACGCGTTCCCGGCCGACCACGTCGGCGGCGGCCGCCTCGGCGCGGTCGGTCTCGTCCGCCGTGTTGACCGTGGCGGGGAAGCGCCCTTCCACGTTCGCCGTGGCGCGGGTGCCAAGCGCTGCGGCCGTGCTCTCCGCAACGCGCTCGATGTTGGCGGCGATCAGGTCCCTGACCTCGGGCTTGAAGGTGCGGACGGTGCCGGCGAGCTCGACCGCTTGCGGGATGACGTTGAAGGCGTCGCCGCCGTGGATCATGGTCACGCTGACGACGCCCGCCTCCAGCGGGTCCACGTTGCGGGCCACGATGGACTGCAGGCCGGTGACGATCTGCGCCGCCGCGACCACGGCATCGTGGCCGAGGTGAGGCATGGCGCCGTGGGCGCCGGTGCCCTCGACCGTGATGGTGAACTCGTCGCAGGCCGCCATCATCGGCCCGCTGCGGACGGCGATCTCGCCCGGCGGCAGGCCCGGCCAGTTGTGCATGCCGTAGACGGCGCTGGCGGGGAAGCGCTCGAACAGCCCCTCCTTCACCATCGCCTCGCCGCCGCCGAGCCCTTCCTCGGCGGGCTGGAACACGAAGTAGACCGTGCCGGCGAAGTTGCGGGTCTCGGCGAGGTACCGGGCGGCCCCCAGTAGCATGGTCGTGTGCCCGTCATGGCCGCAGGCGTGCATGGCGCCGTCGTTGACCGACCGGTGGGCGACGTCGTTGCCCTCCAGGATCGGTAGCGCGTCCATGTCGGCGCGGAGCGCGATGGCGCCCTCGCCCGGCGCGCCCTCGAGGATGCCCACGACCCCGGTCTTCGCGAGCCCGCGATGCACCTGGATGCCGAAGGATTCCAGCTTCTCGGCCACGACGGCGGCAGTGCGCTCCTCCTGGAAGCCGAGCTCAGGGTGGGCGTGGATGTCGCGCCGCCACGCCGTCATGTCGTCGTGGATGGCGGCGATGCGGTTGATGACGGGCATGGCGACTCGCTCCCCGTTTCGGATCGTCCGGCTCAGAGTGGGGGGCGGCCCGCCGGCATGCGCCGACGCTCCGCCCGATTGCTCCCCGGCAGCGGCCTGCGGTCGCTACTCGGCGGCCTCGGCCGGCACCGGGCGGTTCATGCCGATCTCGGCGATCCGCTCCTGTGTGTAGACCTGGTGCCACATCTCGTAGGAGAACTCGGAGCGCAGACGCTGCGCCTTCGGGTTGATGGCAAGGTTGACCGTCTCGCCGCCCAGGATGATCTCGCGGATGCGGCTGCGGTCCTGCAGCTGGGTGATGTCGGCGAGCGGGTCGCCGTCGAAGACCAGGATGTCGGCGAGGCGGCCCTGCTCCAGCGCGCCCACCTGGCCTTCCTCGCGTACGAAGGTGCCGTTGTTGACCGTGGCGCAGCGCAGCGCCTCGGCCGGCGAGATGCCGAGGTAGGTCACCATGTGCTCGAGCTCGCGGGCGTGCCACTCGCCGTAGGGCGTAACCGCGAAGCCGGAGTCGGTGCCGGAGAGGAAGGTGACGCCTGCGTCGCGCGCCTTGACCAGGGAGCGCTGGGCGGCTTCGATCTCGCGCTTGTGCGCGTCCGGAAAACCCGGATAGCAGCCGTCGCCCGGCCGGGTGAAGTCGATGTCGTTCACCACCAGGCTGAAGGTCGGGCAGATCATGCAGCCGTTCTCGACCACGGCCTCCAGGCCCTCGTCGTCCATCCAGGCGGCGTGCAAAATCACGTCGACGCCGGCGCGGGCGGAATAGAGCACGGCCTCGGCGCCGCGGGCGTGCACCACCACCTTCTTGCCGAGGCGGTGGGCCTCGGCGACCATCGCCGTGGTCTCTTCCTGGTTGTAGCCGGCGACCAGGACGCTGGTCATCGGGTTCATCGAATCGCCGTCCATGGCGATCTTGATGAAGTCCACGCCGTCCTTGGCCATGGTGCGGATCTCCGCGATCCCCTCGTTGGCATCGCGGGCGAGCACGCCGATGGAGGTCTCGGGCACGCCGATCCAGGTGGGGTACCAGTCGGAGAGTCCCTGGCGGTTGGTGATCTGGCGCCCGGAGCAGGAGATGCGGGGGCCGACGAAGAGGCCGGCGTCGATGGCGTCGCGGATGGACGGCGTCACCCGGCCGCTGGTGGTGGGGTCGGCCATCGAGGTGAAGCCTGCGGCGAGCACCCGCTGCGCCGCCTCCATCCCGCGCAGCGCGCGGAACTCAACCGGCGCGTAGAGGTCGATGTCCTCCTCGGTCTTGGCATTGCCGTAGGAGAGGTGGACGTGCACGTCGATCAGGCCCGGCAGCACGAAGTGGTCGGAGTGGTCGATCACCTGGTCTTCCGGCGCCACAACGGGCGCGCCCGCGCTCGGCCCGACGTAGGCGATGCGCTCGCCCTCGGTCACCACCGTCTGGTCACGTTCGGCGCCGTCGCCGAGGCCGGTGAACAGCTGGCCGCATCGAATGTGTATACGCATCGCTTGCTCCATCGTGTCGCGCGCTCATGCGCGCGCCAACGTCATGATTAGCCTGCAGCGTTCCCGCGCGGTCCGGACTCAGCCGAACAGCATCTGCGCCGCAGCCAGCAGTTTATCAGGATGCTCCAGCGCCGGCGAATGGCCGCACCCGGCGATCACGAAGGTGTCGGCCTTGTGCAGGTGGCGGGCGAGCACTCGGGTGTTCTCCTCGCAGGGGAAGGGCCGGTCGTCGCGGCCGTGGAGCATCATCACCTGGCAGGCGAGCGCCGACAGCCGGTCGGGTGGAAGCACCGCCTCGTCAATGTAGCGCTGCTTGTCGCCCGCGAACATGCTGCGGAAGTAGGGGCCGTACTCACCATCGTGGAGGATCGCCATGCGAGCGTCGAGGAAGGCGTCGGTGATGACCGAGGGGTCGTGGACCAGGATCTCGGCCGCCTCCCGCAGCTCCTCGCGGGTCTCGGGGAAGCGCCAGCAGATCTCGGTCTCGCGGTTGGCGCGCGCGGGCGCGCCCATGGCGCCGGTGGTCATCACCCTGATAACGCGTGGATTGTCCATGGCGAGCCCGAGCGCGAGGCTCGCGGAAAGCGAATGGCCGATCACGCCGGCCTCGCCTGCGGGCAGCAGGTCCAGCACCGCCTGAGCCTGGGTCCGCCAGAGCGGCAGGTCGAAGTAGGGCTCCTCCGTCTTGCGGCCGGAGGCGCCGAAGCCGATCAGGTCGGTGGCGACGATGCGGTAGCGCGCGGCCAGCGGCTCCAGCACCAGCCGCCAGTTGCCGATGGTGCCGGCGCCGGGGCCCGAGCCGTGCAGCATCAGGATGGGGAAGCCTTCGCCCCCCTCCCAGAGGTGGACCCGGTGCCCTTCGACGTCGATATCGCGCTCGGCCAGTGCCATGCTTCCCTCTTAGTTCGTATTTGGCGCGCGCCGTTTACGCCCGCAGCCGTGTGTTGGCGGGGTCCACCGGCGAGTTGGGGACGATCCGCGCCGGGCGCCGCTCGCCCAGAATCTCGACGGCGAGCCGGCGGCCGCGCACCGCGTGGTTGCGGGCGACGTAGCCCAGCGCCAGGCTCTTGCCCACCGTGTGGCCGTAGGCGCCGGAGGTGACGCGACCGATCATGGTCTCGCCGTCGTAGATCGGCTCGTTGCCCCAGGGATCGGCGTCGTCAGCCTCCAGCTCAAGCGTCACGAAGTCTTGTGGCACGCCGGCCTCGCGCTGGGCGACCAGCGCCTTGCGGCCTACGAAATCGCCCTTGTCGAGTGCGACGAAGCGGTCCAGGCCGGCCTCGAAGGCGGAATACTCGATTGTCAGATCCTGCCCCCACATGCGGTAGGACTTCTCGATCCTGAGCGAATCCATCGCCCGCATGCCGCACTGGCCGATATCGAATTCCGCGCCCGCGCGCAGCAGTTCGAGGAAGATATGCCGCTGGTACTCCACCGGATGGTGGATTTCCCAGCCGAGCTC
>JAPPKP010000091.1 GCA_028819955.1 Rhodospirillaceae bacterium
TCCGAATGCTGTGCTGCCCAGCCATGTCACCCCGCAACACTTCCAACCGGTTACTCCTGAGGGCGGCAAGGTCCTGGAGTGTCCCGGCGGCGTCCAACAAGGTCAGGCGCCGTGCTGCCTGATTGGCGAAACCCTGAAAGGCAGCGACCCGATAACCCTCGAAGAAACGCCGCGTGTCTCGCCCCCTGAAACTTTGAATCATCTTGGAGAACGGTAGCCGGTTTTACGCTATCCGTAAACCCTCGTCACGCCTTCAGGCGGCTGCCGAGATGGTCGATGGCGGCCGAGACGCCGCCTTTGCCGTGGAGGATGTCGAGCGCGGCGAGACCGGTCTCGATGGCGCCGAGCGTGCCGAGCGTCATGGGCGCGTTCGCATGACCCATGTGGGCGATGCGGAACGCGTGGCCGGAGAGCGGCCCGAGCCCGATGCCGAGGCTCACGTTGCAGACTTCATAGGACCAGTCGAGCAGGCGGCTAAGCGCGGGATCGTCCATGAGGATCGTGGTCACGGTGGGAGAGCGTTCGGCAGGCTCCGGGACGTTGAAGGCGAGCGCGCCGCCTTCCGACCAGCGCTCGACCGCCGCCTGGGTGGCGCCGGCGAGGAGCTCGTGGCGGCGGAAGGCGGCCTCCAGGCCCTCCTCGAAGAGCATGTCGAGGGACTTGCGCAGGCCGAACAGCAGATGAACCGGCGGCGTGCCGCAGTACTTCATGTAGTGAAGCTCGCCCTCGCGCACGGTCCAGTCCCAATAGCGGGTCCGTAGCCCGGCATCGGCGTGGGCGGCCAGCGCCCTCTTGCTTGCGCCGACGAAGCTCAGGCCGGGAGTCATCATGAGCCCCTTCTGTGCGCCTGCGACCGCGACATCGACTCCCCAGTCGTCCATCTCGAACGGCATCGAGCCGAGCGAGGCGATGACGTCGACCATGAAGAGCGCATCGTGGCCGCTGGCCTCGATGGCTGCACCCAGGGCGGGGATGTCGTTCACGATGCCCGACGCGGTGTCCACCTGCACCACCAGGATGGCCTTGATCTCGCCCGCGCGATCGACCCGCAGGCGCCGCTCCAGCGCTTCGGACGACACCGCCCGCTGAGGCTCCGCCTCCAGCACCTCGACCTCGATGCCGAGGGGTTCCGCCATCTCGCCCCAGCCGATGGCGAAGCGCCCGCTCTCCAGCACCAGCACCTTGTCGCCGCGCGAGAGGACGTTGGTGAGCGCGGCCTCCCAGGCACCGTGGCCGTTGGCGATGTAGATGTAGGTGCGGCCCTGCTCCGTGCGGAAGACCCGGCGCAGGTCGTCGAGGCAGCTGTCGGTGACGGCGGTCAGCTCCTCGCCGTAGATGTCCACGGCCGGCCGCTGCATGGCCTGGAGCACCTCGTGCGGGACGGTGGTGGGGCCGGGAAGGGCCAGGAAATCGCGGCCGCGGCTTACGGTCATGGCGCACCTCGTGGAACTGGGCGGGCTTTGCCCTACTCCTCCCGCATGGGTTCGGCAAGCCCGTCGTTCGCAGAACTGGTGGTACCGGGTGAAGCGGGGATGTAGTCCGTCCCTCTACAACCCCATCTGGGCGAGTGCCGATTGCGTAAGCGCGCTGCCAGGGCGGCCCATCTCGCTGACCACGTTGTAGTGGTTGAGGCCTTCGATCTCCATGACAGTGGCCTCGAACCCGCGCGCCCGCCAGGCCTCGGCGAAGGCCCGGTTCTGGGCCACGAACGCGGGCGTTTCCGCCGCGCCGACCGCCGCAATCAGCGGCGCGCCCGTCTCCGGCAGATGATGGATGGGGCTGTTGCGCACGGCCGCCTCGGCATCGAGCCGGACATCGTCGTTGATGCTGGTCTCCCTGATCGGCGCCAAGTCGAAGATGCCGGAGATCGCCGTGCCGCCCTTCACCAGGCCGGCGGGGCGCCCGCGCGCGGCCCAGTCGGTGCAGAGCATCATGGCGGTGAGGTGCCCGCCGGCGGAGTGGCCGGAGACGAAGATGCGGTCCGGGTCGCCGTTGAGCCGGCCGGCGTTGTCGGCGAGCCACTCGATTGCGGTGCGGCATTGCTCGACGATGGTGTCGAGGGTCACCGCCGGCGCCAGCGCGTAGTTGAGCGAGACCGCGGCGCCCCCGGCGGCCACGAAGCCCTCGGCGGGGAACGAGTGCACGTTCTTGTCCATGGCGCGCCAGTAGCCGCCGTGGATGAAGACCTGGATGGGCGCGCCGGCCGCCGCCGCCGGGAACAGGTCGGCGGTCATGTTGGGGCCCGCGCCGTAGCAAACATCGAGGGTGCAGGGGAAGGCCTCGCGCACCCGCACGCTCTCGGCCTCCCACACCGCGAAGTAGTCCTCGAAGTCCGGGTGGCGCAGGAGCAGGTTGTAGCCGGCCTCCTGCGGGAGATGCCGTTGCTCGGTCATGGTTCTGCTCCGGTGGCTCGTCGGCGCCGTCACTCCGCCCTGAGCACGTCGAAGGCGATGCTGACGCGCTCGCCGGAGCCGGCGAAGGGGAGGGTGCGGTGGAACATGTACGAGGGGAAGAGCAGCATCAGCCCCTCTTCGGGCTCGATCAATCGGGTCTCGGGCTCCGCTCTGATCCGGAAATCCCAATAGGGCCGGCCGAACTCGATCCACCCGGCGGTGCCGTCGTCGTCGGCGCCGAGGGCAGGGGGGAGGGTCACGTAGTAGACCCCGCTGAGCCAGGCCGAGGGGTGGATATGGGGCACCTGGTAGGCGCCCTCGTCGAGGATGACGCCCCAGGCCGTAATCCGGACGCGGTCCGGGATATCGGCGAGGAAGGGGTGGCCGGGGTCCTGCGGCAACGCATCGCGGTAGCGGTCTACCGCTTCCGCCACCAGCGTACCGAAGTCAGCTGCTGCGCCGCGGCCCGGCAGCAGCTCGCCGGTGCTCTGGCCGCGCTCCATGGAGTAGCTTTCTGGCGCCGCCCGCAATGTCGGATGATCCCGGACTATCCCGGATAATGCCGCATTGAAGGCGGCGATGTCGGCGTAGCCGGCGGGCGGGGCGCAGCGCTCGGGGCGGAGCAGGCGGTCGAAGTCGAGCAACATCCGCGTTTCCGCCAGCTCGCCCGCCTCCCGGAGCGCGACTGCCTTCATCGCGAGCGCGCCGCTCTGGCCGGGGTGCCGCGCCAGCAGGTCGTCGCACGCGGCGACGGCGGCTCCGGGGTCTCCGCGATCGAGATGGGCGTGGACGTGGCGGGGTTTCCCCACCTCAAACGAGGCGTCGAGGATGTCCGCCCTGAGCGCCGCCGCCTGGGCGTAAGAGTCGAGAGCCTCGTCGAGCCGGCCCTGGGCATGGAGAACGTTGCCGAGCGCAAAATACGCCTGGGCATTCTCAGGCTCGATGGCGAGAGCCCGGCGGAGGGCGTGCGCGGCCTCGTCGAGAGCGCCCTTGGCGTGGTGGACCAGCCCGATGCGGAGCCAGGTGCCGGCGTGGCCGGGGCGGAGCTGGCTAGCCCTGCTCAGCGCCTCGGCGGCGCCGTCGAGGTCCCCCCTGGCGCGCAACGCCTGGCCGAGATTGGCGTGGGCCTCGGCACGTTCCGGGTCGAGCGCGACCGCACAGCGGTAGGCGGCGACGGCGGCATCGAGCCGGCCGGCGGCCTGGAGCACGTTGCCGAGGTCGTTGTGGGCGCCGCCGTCGCCCTCGTCGAGCGCGACGGCCCGTTGCAGGAGCGTCGCCGCCTCGTCCACCGCATCGAGCCGGAAGGCAACGAGGGCGCAGGCCTTCAACGCCTCCAGGTGGTCGGGCCGGGCGGCGAGCACGGTACGGTAGAGGTTGTGCGCTTCTTGATGCCGCCCCGTCCGCGCGTGGCGTGCGGCACGGCGCATCGCCTCGCGGACACGAGTCGGCGAGAGCTTCCTACCCTTGTCTCGTTCCGCCCGGCGCCCGCTTGCCGCCACCGGTGTCTCCTTCGCTGGCCGTCTAAGAGGCGCGCGATGCTACCACGGACGCGCCCGCTCTCAGCCGTGCCCGCCCCCCGGCTCGCTCGCGGGGCCGGGCCGGTGGCGCGCCGCGTAGCGGACCAGCTTTCGCGTGAGGGTCGGGAGCGCGTGTTCCGAAAAGCGCGCGGGCGGGCACCAGATCGCGCCGTCCTCTCGGGAGGCGGCCCCAATCTCGGTCTCGGCGGCAGCTACCAACAATTCAATCTCGAAGTGAGTGAAGCCGTGGCGGACCGGCTCCGGCAGTGCCTGCCACTGCAGCGGCTGCGGCGCGTGGGCCAAGGCTTCTGCCAAGTTCCAGGGCTCGTCGCGCCAGGGCGTGGTGGGCAGCTCGATCATCCCGCCGAGCAGGCCGTCGTTCGGCCGGCGGCGCAGCAGCACGGCGCCATCCGCGCGCATGAGCCAGAAGGAGACGCCGTGGCGCAGCGGTCGTTCTCGCTTGGGCGACCGGCGCGGCAGGTTCTCGGCCAGACCCAACGCACGGCCCTCGCAGGAGCTCTGCCAGGGGCAGGCGAGGCAGCCCGGATTGCGTGGCGTGCAGATGCCCGCGCCGAGGTCCATCAATGCCTGCGCGTAGTCGCCGGGCCTGACGGGGGGCGTGAGCTCGGCGGCAAGGGCGTAGAGTTCGGGTTTCGCTGCCGGCAGCGGCGTCTCCACCGCGCGCAGTCGGGCGATCACCCGCTCGACGTTGCCGTCGACCACAGTCGCCGGCCGGTCGAAGGCGATGGCCGCGATCGCTGCCGCGGTGTAGCGCCCGATCCCCGGCAGCGCCCTGAGCGCCTTCTCATCCGCCGGGAAGCGCCCGCCGTGCTCGTCCAGCAGATGCCGCGCGCAGACGTGCAGGTTGCGCGCGCGGGCGTAGTAGCCGAGCCCCTGCCAGGCGTGGAGCACGTCGTCGAGCTCGGCATGCGCGAGCGATTCGAGGGTAGGCCAGCGTTCCAGGAACCGCTGGAAATAGCCGGCGACCACCGGAACGGTGGTCTGCTGCAGCATGATCTCGCTGAGCCAGACGCGGTAGGGGTCGGGCCTCACGCCGGGGGCGGCGCGCCAGGGCAGCTGGCGGCGGTGGCGGTCGTACCAGTCGAGCAGCGCCTGGACGAGCCGCGCGGGCGAGGCGGGCCGGGCGGCGCTCATGAACGGGGGCGCTTCACAGCCGGCGCAGGAGGGCGTACACCCTTGGTCCGGACCCTGCGACTCCCGGCCTCAGCCATGCGCAAACCCCGCCAGGCGCAGCCGCTCGCCTCGCTGATCGGCAAGATCACCGCCAAGTCCTTCGAGGCGCGCGGGCTGGTGGCGGCGGGGATCGCCACCGAATGGCCGGCGATTGTGGGCGAGGGCGTCGCCGCCTCTTCGTGGCCCGAGCGCCTGGGGCGGGACGGGACGCTCAGGGTCTGCGTCTCCGGGCCGGTCGCGGTCGAGCTTCAGCATCTCGAACCCCAGATTCTGGAGCGGATCGCAGCCTTCTACGGCTACCGCGCAGTGACGCGGATTGCCTATGTAAACCGGGCGCCATCGCCAGAGCCAGCGCGGGATTCGGCGCTCCGGACGCCGCCGGAAATCGACTCGGAGTCGGCCGCACGTGTCGAAACTGCCGTCGAGTCCACCCGGCACCATCGCTTGAGGTCGGCCCTTGCGGCTTTGGGCCGGGCGGTACTCGCCCGCCCGCAGACCAAGTAACCTATTGATAATGAAAATATAGTTCGAGTGAAACGGCGGTGCGCCGGGGCGCCGCGGCCGCTCCTCCGCTTGCAAAGCTATACTTTTCGCAGCGGGCGCGTACAGTCCGGCCCGAATGGTGAACGACATCGCCACGCCCCTGGACGAGCCGCCGAGTACGGAAAGCGTCTCGGTGTTCTCGTCCGTGCGGCATGTGGACCAGCCGCCATTGGCGTTGCCGCCGGGCCTCGCCTTCGATCACCGGATCGAGATGGAAGGGCTGCGCTTCCTGGGGATGCTACCCTCCGGCGCTGTTCCCGTCGCGTTCCTGGACCCGCAGTATCGCGGCGTGCTCGACCATCTCGCCTACGGCAACGAGGGTGTGCGCCGGGGCGCGGCCCGCGCCTCGCTGCCACAGATGACGGACGAAATCCCGGCCTTCATCCGTGAGATCGACCGCTGCCTGATGCGGAGCGGCCATCTCTTCCTCTGGACCGACAAGTACCACCTCTGCACCGGGATCGGCGACTGGCTCGAGGGCACGTCCCTCGAGATCGTGGACATGGTGACGTGGCACAAGAAGCGGATCGGCATGGGCTACCGCACGAGGCGCGCGAGCGAGCACCTGATCGTGCTCCAGAAGGCGCCGCGCAAGGCCAAGGGCGTGTGGAAGGTCCACACCATCCCGGACGTGTGGAGCGAGGCCATCGGCAAGCGCAACCGCGTCCACCCGAAGCCGATAGGACTCCAGAGCGCCTTGATCGAGGCCGTCAGCAATCCGGGGGACGTGGTCATCGATCCTGCGGCCGGCTCGTTCTCAGTCATGGAGGCGTGCAGGCAGAAGGGACGCACCTTCCTCGGATGCGATATCAATGGATGAGGATAATGTCATGATTTCGAGGCGTTTTGTCGTCGGGGCATTGGCGGCGATTCCAGCCGCTGCCGTGCTGGCGCCGGTCGCGCGCGTGCG
>JAPPKP010000103.1 GCA_028819955.1 Rhodospirillaceae bacterium
GACCTTCGACAAGCCGCTGCTCGCCAACATGGTGGACAGCGGCAAGACCCCCATCGTGCCGGCGGACCGCCTCGCGGCGTTGGGCTTCAACATCGCGATCTATCCCGCCATCGGTATGCTGCCGGCGGCCGGCGCCATGAAGAGCGCGTTTGCGTCCCTCAAGCGCGACGGTTCGACCGCCAACGTCGGTGCGCCGATGATCTCGCTGCCCGAGATGCATGCGCTCATGGGCTTCGAGGACGTCTGGGCCTTCGAGCGCCGCTGGGCCAGGCCCGAGGCGGACGCGGCGGAGTAGGCGCCGGCGCCCCGCTCGCTCAGGGTCGCTTCGATCTCGCCGGCCAACGAAAACGGCCAAACGTTGGATGTGGGGTATCGGGCCCTCTCTCAGAGGGCGTCCTCGCTTGAAGACCGTTCGACGAGGTCCCACCGGTTGCCATACTTGTCCGAGAATACGGCCACGGTGCCGTACTCTTCGTGTCTGGGCTCCTCTCGAAACTCGACACCCCGGCTCACGTAAGTGCGATAGTCGCGCCAGAAATCGTCCGTGGTCAGAAACAGGAATACGCGTCCACCCGACTGGTTCCCGATCGCCGCGATTTGGCGCTCGCTTTTCGCCTTGGCCAGCAAGAGACATGTACCGGCCCCCGGCGAAACCACGACCCATCGCTTCTCGTCCGAAAGCCTCGAGTCCTCGACGAGTGCGAAGCCAAGAGTGTTTACGTAATAGTCGATCGCCCCTTCATAGTCCGGGACCAGAATCGTCACGGCCCCAACAGACCGCCGAGGGATGTCGATTTCTGCCATGTCCTTTTCCGGTCGTTTCAGAGATGGATACCACTCGATAGTCGAAGGGCAAGAAAAAGCTGGCGGGCCTATGAGCCACCGCCCGCTTCGCTACCGGCGCGCGATCCGGGCAGCCAAGCCCGGACCGCCGCGCAGGCTCCGCTCAGATGTCTCACCCCCTTGGCCGGATCGCCGACAATGCATTAACATTCCACGTGGACCGTTCAGCGAGGACCGGTCACGCCAATGCCAAACGCACTTCTGGTCTACCCGGAACAGCCTCCGACCTTCTGGGGGGCTGACCACGCGCTTGAGATGTCGGGGGTCAAGGCGACCTTTCCGCCTCTGGGGCTGTTAACCGTCGCCGCGATGTTTCCTCCGCGCTATTCGCTCCGCGTGGTGGACATGAACGTGAGTACCCTGCACGACGCCGATCTCGAGTGGGCGGATTTGGTGTTCACGTCCACAATGATCACGCAGCACCAATCGCTGCACGCGGTGATCGAGCGGTGCAACCGCAAAGGCGTTCCGGTCATCGCCGGAGGGCCTCATCCGACCACGTTTCACGAAGAAATCGTGGGCGTGGATCACTACGTGCTGGACGAGGTCGAGGAGAGCTTTGCGCAATTTCTTCGGGACCTGGAGAGCGGCACGGCCAGGAGAATCTATCGGGAGCCGCGAAAGCCGGATGTGACTGGAACGCCGGTTCCCCGCTTCGACCTGATCGACATGAAGATTTACGCCACGATGAGCGTGCAGTTTTCCCGAGGGTGTCCGTTCGACTGCGAGTTTTGCGACATCATCAAGCTCTACGGTCGCGTGCCTCGCACCAAGTCGCCGGAACAGGTCGTGGCGGAGCTGGATTCCCTCTACCGTCTGGGCTGGCGAGGCGCGGTATTTCTGGTCGACGACAACTTCATCGGCAACAAACGAGATGCATTGAGGCTGCTGCCGGCGATCGCCGAGTGGCAGAAGGCCAGGAGGTATCCGTTTACCCTGAGTACGGAAGCGAGCGCGAATCTCGCGCTGATGGACGAGCTGATGAATGCGATGATCGAGGCCGGCTTCGATACCGTGTTCGTGGGCATCGAGACTCCAAACCCCAAGGCTCTGCTCAAGACCAAGAAGCCGCAGAACACCAGCAAGCAGCAGGAGAACTACATCTTCAATGCCGTTCGAAAAATCCAGCAGCATGGGATGCAGGTCCAGGGCGGGTTCATCCTGGGGCTGGATAGCGATGACGAGAGCGTGTTCGATGCCCAGATCGAATTCATCCAGGAAACCGGCATCCCCGTGGCCCCCATCTATTTGTTGACCGCCCTGAAGAACACGGACATGTACGAGCGCATGAAGTCGGAGAACCGGCTCCTGGATACACCGATCGGCACCAATGCCATGTCCCTCAACTTCAGGACGGAGATCGATTACAAGACCTTGATCGAAGGATACAAACGAGTGATCGCCACACTATACGACCCGACCCTGGAGAATTACTTCGAACGTTGCCTCACCCTTTTCCGGCACCTGAAGCCGGTCCGGCAACTTCGAAAGCCCAGGAGCAAGAGCGAGATCGATGCAGCCTTCATGGGCGTTCGCCGTCGTCTCTCCGTCAGGCAGCTCCCTGCCTATTCGAAGTTCATCGGCAAGGTCTCCGGGGACTTCCCCCACATGCTTCCCGACGCGATCTACCTGGCGGCCCTGGGTCACCACTTCGAGAAGATCGGCCGTCAGCAGATGGCAATTCATGACTTTCTTGGCTTCCTGCGGGGCGAGCTGGAGACGCTCGAAGAGGCGGTTTGGGGCCACGTTTCCGACGCGGAGGAGCTCAGCAGCCGGAGACGGGCGTCATTCGAGCGAGCCCAGCGGCGCTACGAATCCATACCCGCCGAGTTTCGATACCAGGGGGATGGGCTGGAGGACGCGCTGGAGTCTTTCCGACGCAAAGTCGATTCACGCGCGACCGAAGTCGCACGCGCCGCGGTCGCCTGATTAACCCCTTGCCCGCGGAGCGGAGGTGCCTGTCCCCTACTCCGCGGCGGCGCCGGCCTCGGCGGCCTTGGCCTCGCGTTCCTGCAGGAAGCGCAGCACGCGGCGGTTGAACTCCGGCGGCTTGGGCGGCGCGAGCTCGGTCTCTTCCAGGCAGCGCTCGCGGAGCTCCTCCACGGTGCCGCCCCGATCGAAGAGCTGCACCTCGCCCCGCGCCGCGCGGAGCTTGTCGCGCAGCGCTTCCGTGGCCTCCTCGTCCACCATCAGGTCGTCGCGCAGCACCACGCCGTAGCGCTCGGCGCCGGCGCGTGTGACCAGCCCGCGCTCGACCTCCAGCGCCACCAGCGCCGGATCGCGCTCCAGCGGATCGCCCCAGCCGCCGCCGCCCCAGGTCTTGAACAGCAGCAGGTCGCCGGCCTCGACCTTCACGTGGTCGCACTTCGACGGCAGCACTTCGAACGTACCGTCGGCGCGGTGGATCTCCTTCCGACTCCGCCCGCCCGGCAGGCCGCCGTTGACACCCCACGGATAGGTGAGCCAGCGGTCGTCGTGCAGCGACATCTCGCCGGGCTCCAGCGCGCGGTAGCCGATGGTGACACCGTTGCCGCCGCGATGGAGGCCGGGCCCGCCGGAGTCCGCGATGGTCTCGTAGACCTCGATGCGGAGCGGGAAGTAGGCCTCCAGGAACTCGTTGGGCACGTTGGTGAACGAAGGCCAGAGCGAGTGCCCGTCCGGCCCGTCGCCCGCCGGCCGGCCGGGGATGCCGCCGAAGCCGATCTGGTAGAGCTGGTACCACTCGCCCTCGCTGGAATAGCCCGAGTACATGAAGTGCGGGCTGTCGGAGAAGCCGGCCGCCACCATGAGGTTGGGCGCGCGCTGGCCGAGCAGGCCGCCGAGCACGTCGAAGATACGCCCCAAAGCGTGGGTGCGCGAGGAGAGCGCCGCCGGCTTCAGCGGCTTGAGCAGTGTGCCCGGCGGAATCCGCACATCGACGTGATCGTAGAAGCCGTCGTTGAACATGATCTGCGGATCGAAGACGTTGATCATGTAGACGCCGACGAACATCTTGAACATTTCCTCGTTGAGGAAGAAGTTGATCGAGCTTTCGGACTGCGGGTCGGTGCCGTCGAAGTCGAACACCAGCACGTCGCCGTCGCGCCACATCTTGCAGGCCATCTTGTAGGGGCCCATGCCGAGCCCGTCGTCGCAGACGTAGTCCTCGAAATAGAGGGTCTCGTCCTCGCCCACCGTGTTGCGGATCAGGTGCAGCATCGCGCGCCGGTTGCGCTCCAGCAGCTCGTCCATCGCCGCGATGACGGTATCGACGCCGAAGCGATCGCAGAGCTCGTGAAGCCGCTTCTCCGCGAGGCGCACGGCGGCGATCAGCGCGTTGAAGTCGCTCCGGTTCCACTGCGGCATCCTGCACTGGTGCAGGATCACCTTGAGCACGTCCTCCTGCAGCTCGTCGTTCTTGTAGATCTTGACCACCGGGATGACGACGCCTTCCTCGTAGATCTGGTTGGCATCCGTCGGCAGGCTCCCCGGCACCTTGCCGCCGACATCGGTCATGTGGCCGAACATCGAGGCGTAGGCGATCAGCCGGCCGTCCCGATAGACCGGGCGCAGGATCAGCCAATCCGGCGCATGGCTGATGGCGCCGGCGCAGCTATAGGGATCGGAGGTGAGGAAGATATCCCCCTCCTCGATGGTGCCGTCGTACTCGCGCTTGAAGCCGTGGATGAAGGAGCCGAACTGGCCGACGACCATCTTGCCGTCGGGGTTCGCGATCATCGGGAACTCGTCGTGCTGCTCGCGGATTCCCGGCGACATGGCGGTGCGGTAAAGCACGGCGTCCATCTCGTAGCGGGCGCTGCGCATCGCGCTCTCGATGATGTCGAGAGTGATCGGGTCCATGTCGACCGGCTCGAAGGGCGCGTCGTTGGTCTGGACGATGGTGACTGGCATGTCGCTTCTCCCCCGCCTCAGTGGCCGACCGGGTTGATGATGATGTTGCCGAAGCCGTCGACCGTACCCACGTGGCCCGGCAGGATGAGCGTGGTCGAGTCCATCTCGGTCACGATCGCCGGCCCTTCGATACGGTTGCCGGCCCGGAGCCCGGCGCGGTCGTAGACGCTGGCCTCCTGATCGCGATTGTCGACGTAAACCGAGGCGCTCGCAACCGTGGCCGCCGACGGATCGGCACCGCCCTCGGCCACGTGACCGGCCTCCACGAAGGTCTCGGCGCCGCGCACGATGGCTCGCAGCGTCACGATCTCGTGCTCGGCGTCGAGCGCGAAGGTGAAGAGCTGGGTGTGCTCGTCGTCGAACTGCCTGGCGAGCCACGCGAGGCCCTCGCGCTCGAACTCCTCGGCCGTGAAGCTCACAGGCAGCTGCAGACCCTGGCCGTGGTAGCGGAGGTCCACCTCGTACTGCACCGACTGGTCCTCGCGCGCGATGCCCTCGGCATCGAGCTCCTGCCGGGCGCGGGCCTCCAGATCGTCGAGGATGCCGCGCACCTCGGCGTTCGAGGTCTCGGAGAAGCGTCGGACGAAGCTCATCGAGGCCTCATCGGTGACCCGCGTCGTGGCGTCGCCGTAGGCGCAAAGGACGCCCGGCGACGGCGGGATGATGACGGGCCACGAGTTCATCAGCTTGGCGAGCGCGTTGGCGTGCAGGGGCCCGGCCCCGCCGAAGGCGATCAGCGCGAAGTCGCGCGGATCGAAGCCCTGCTGCACCGAGACCAGCCGGAGCGCGCCGAACATGTTCTCGTTGACGATGTCGATGATGCCGGCCGCAGCCCGCTTGAGATCGAGACCCAAAGCCGTGGCGATCGTCTGCACCGCGTCGGCCGCGGCATCGACATCGAGCTTCATCTCGCCGCCGATCAGCTCGCTCGGCAGGTAGCCGAGCACGACATTGGCATCGGTGACGGTCGGCTGGTCGCCGCCCATCCCGTAGGCCGCCGGCCCTGGATCGGCGCCCGCGCTCTGCGGCCCGACCCGGAGCGCACGGGTAATCTCGGGGACGTGGGCGATGGAGCCGCCGCCCGCGCCCACGGTGCGGACGTCGAGCGACGGCGCGCGCACAGTCACGTCGCCCACCGTGGTCTCGCGCCGCTTGCGCGGCACGCCGTCGAGGATCAGCGCGACATCGGTTGAGGTGCCGCCCATGTCGAGGGTGAGCAGGTTCTGGTAGCCGGCCTGCCTGGCGATCCAGAGCGCACCGGCGACGCCGCCGGCGGGGCCACTCATCAGCACGTTCACCGGCGAGTTGCGGCTGGCTTCGACGGAGGCGAGTCCGCCGTCGGAGCGCAGGATGTGAAGGTGGGCGTCGATCTTGCGCTGCGTCAGCTCCTGCTCGAGGTTGCTGACGTAAACCTGGACCACCGGCGCCACGTAGGAGTTGGCGACAGTGGTGATCGCGCGCTCGTACTCGTACATCTCCGGCAGGACCTCGGACGAGATCGAGACCGGCACGCCGGGCATCACCTCTTGGGCGATCTTTCGGATTTGCTCTTCGTGGATGCCGCCGGCGTAGGCGTTCATCAGGCAGACGGTCAGCGCCTCGATTCCGCGCGCCTTGAGGTGGGTGAGCTTCTCGCGCAGGTCGTCCTCGTTCAGCTCGCGGACGACATCGCCGCGCGCGCCGGTGCGCTCCTTCGCCTCGACGGTGAGCTCCAGCGGCGCGAGCGGCTCGGGCTTGGGCCAGATGATCCAGCCAGCGAGGATGCCGGGCACGAAGGAGCGGGCGATCTGCAGCATCTGCCCGTAGCCCT
>JAPPKP010000112.1 GCA_028819955.1 Rhodospirillaceae bacterium
CCCGTGGGTCATGCGCGACACGGCGCTCACCGAGATCGCGGCGCAGCGCCCGCGTACGGTGAAGGAGCTCGCCAAGCTGCGCTCGGTGAGCCAGCGCGCCGCCGAGGGCGCCATGGGCGCGGCGGTACTGGCAGCGGTGGGGCGCGGTCTCGCGCTCCCCGACGAGGACTGCCCGAAGCTGCCGCCCAGGCCCGAAAAGCCAGCGGCGCCAGCGGCCTTGACCGACCTCCTCAAAGTGCTTCTCACCTTCAAGAGTGAGGAGACCGGCGTTGCCCGAAAGCTGATCGCCAGCGCCGACGACCTGGAGCGGATCGCGCGCGGCGAGACCGATGGCGTGCCGGCGCTGCAGGGCTGGCGGCGGGCGCTCTTCGGCGATGCCGCCCTCGATCTTGTGCATGGCCGGCTCGCGCTCAGCGTGGAGCACGGCGCGCTGCGCCTGCTCCCTTGCGACGGCGCAGGCGAGGGCGCGCTGGCGTCGGCTCAGCCGTTGGCAGCGGTGGAGCGGCGGTGAGCGCGCGGGCCGTCTGGTTCGATCCGTCGCGGCTCGGCGCTGACGACCCCAAGCCCCTCTATAGAATCGGGCCGGTCAGTGTCCATCCGCACTTCGTCCTGGTCTGCGACCACGCCAGCAACGCGGTCCCCGCCCACATGGAGCGGCTCGGCCTGGACCAGGCGGAGCTCGACCGCCACATCGGCTGGGACATCGGCGCGGCGACGGTCACCCGGTCGCTCAGCGTCTTGCTCGACGCGCCGGCCTATCTCTCCGGCTACTCGCGCCTGGTGGTCGACTGCAACCGCCCGGTGGGGAGCCCCACGGCGATGCCCGCGGTGAGCGACGGCACGGTGGTGCCGGCCAACCAGTCGATCTCGCCGGAGGAGGCCGCGGCGCGGACGGAGGCGTTCTTCCGCCCCTATCACGACGCCATCGCAGCGTGCCTCGACCGGGCGATCGGGTTTGGCGCGGTGCCGATCCTGGTCGCGGTTCACAGCTTCACGCCGGTTTTCGATGGCTTCGCGCGGCCGTGGGAGGTGGGGCTGCTCTACGAGCACGACGACCGGCTGGTGCAGCCGCTGAAGGAGGCGCTCGCAACGCTTCGCCCCGGGCTCACCATCGGCGACAACCAGCCCTACGCCATCGTAGGCCCGTCCGACTACTCGATTCCGGTGCACGGCCAGGGGCGCGGCCTGCCCCATATCGAAATCGAGCTGCGCCAGGACCTGATCGACACCCAGGAGGGCGCCCAGTCCTGGGCCGAGACTCTCGCCGTCGCGTTCAAACAGGTGCGAACGGCGCTGGCGCCGCTCGCCATCGAGAACCGGGTGCCGCCCGGCGCCGCATGAGCCCTCCGCCCGCAGGGCCGCGAGCGGAGGGAAATGTCAAACCGAAGAAGCCGTTACTCGGGCTGCGGCACGATCCTGAGGTAGGGTTTCGGGGCCTTCCAGCCGTCCGGATAGGTCTTCCTGGCCTCCTCGTCGGAGACCGCCGGCACGATGATCACGTCCTCGCCCTGCTTCCAGTTTACCGGCGTCGCCACCTTGTGCTTCGCCGTGAGCTGGCAGGAATCGAGCACGCGCAGCACCTCGTCGAAGTTGCGGCCGGTGCTCATGGGGTAGGTGAGGGAGAGCTTGATCTTCTTGTCCGGCCCGATGAGGAAGACGGTGCGGACGGTGAGATTGTCCACCGCCGTGCGCCCATCCGAGGTCGTGCCGGCGCCGGCCGGCAGCATCTCGTAGAGGGTCGCGATCTTGAGCTCGGGATCGCCGATCAGCGGGTAGTTCACCGCGTGACCCTGCGTCTCCTCGATGTCCTTCGACCAGGCGTGGTGGTCGCTCACGCCGTCCACGCTGAGTCCGAGAACCTTGCAGTTGCGCTTCTCGAACTCCGACTTGAGGCCGGCCATGTAGCCGAGCTCGGTGGTGCAGACCGGCGTGAAGTCCTTGGGGTGGGAAAAAAGAATGGCCCAGCCGTCGCCGATCCAGTCGTGAAAGTCGATCGCACCCGCGGTCGTGTCTGCGGTGAAGTTGGGTGCCTCGTCGCCAATCCTCAGTGCCATTGCCTGATGTCTCCTCCTGAGCGACCGCACGCCGGCCGTTGCGCAGGCTACGGTCTTGTCGAATTGGGATCGAACGGCTTCCCGCGCGCCGTGGGGGCCGCCGATAGACGACAATGTGGTGAGCGCGGCCAGCCGCGCAAGCGCCTTTTGCAGGCGCCTGCGCGGAGGTGGGCGGGATCAGAGCTGCGTGAGCATGTGCTCCGCGCTGCTCACCACCATCTCCGTCGGGTTCTCCTCCACGTTGAGGGCCGTGATCGTGCCGTCGTCGACGATCATGGAGAACCGGGTCGTCCGCTCGCCGAGCCCGAAGCCGCGGGCGTCGAGGGTGAGCCCCGTGGCCTGCGCGAACTCGCCGTTGCCGTCGGCCAGCATGTCGATGGTGCCGCCGGCGCCCGTATCCTCGCCCCAGGCCTTCATCACGAAGGCGTCGTTGACCGACACGCAGGCGATCTGGTCCACGCCCTTGGCCTTGAGCGCATCGGCCTGCGCCAGGAAGCTCGGCACGTGCTTGGCCGAGCAGGTCGGCGTATACGCGCCGGGGACGGCGAAGAGCGCAGTCTTCTTGCCCCCGAAATAGTCGTCGCTGGATACGTCCGAGAGTCCGTCCGCGGTCAGCATCTTGAAGTTGACCGACGGCACCTTGTCGCCCGCACTTACTGCCATTGTCTCCCTCTCCTCTTGGATGTTCGGTTGCCGGGCCGACCCCGGTTGGCGCGCACTATGCGAAGAGCGCATCGGGAATGCAAACCCCGCACGAGACGCCGGTTCGCTGGATTTCAGTTGGCTCCGTCCGCTCCGTTTTCCGCTGCGGGCGGCCGTGCTAGGGAATCCGGCGGTGGCGCGTGGTGGCGCGACAGGGAGGGCCCGGTGCAGGCGAGGGAGCGATGACCGAGGCGTTACCGGCCCAGGCCCAGGTGGTGATCGTCGGCGGCGGCATCATCGGCTGCAGCATGGCCTACCATCTGACCAAGCTCGGGCGGCGCGATGTGGTCCTGCTGGAGCGGGGCCATCTCACCGGCGGCACCTCGTGGCACGCCGCAGGGCTGGTCAACCAGCTCCGCGCGACGTCGACGCTGACCGAGCTCGCACGTTACGGCGTCGGCCTCTACGAATCGCTGGAGGCCGAGACCGGCCAGGCGACGGGCTTTCGCCGCAAGGGCAGCATGCCCATCGCCCGCACCGAAGCGCGGCTCACCGAGATCAGACGCATGGCCGCCCTCGGCGATTGCTTCGGCGTCGAGGCCTACGAGGTCGGACTGAACGAAGCGAAAGCGCTCTATCCCCTGATGGACGTCTCGCGGATCAAGGGTGCGATCTACATTCCGGGCGACGGCCAGACCAACCCCGTCGATACCGCCATGGCGCTCGCCAAAGGCGCCCGCACACGGGGCGCACGCATATTCGAAGAGACGGCCGTCACCGGCTTCGAGCGCAGGAACGGCGCGGTCTCCGGCGTCTGCACCGCGCACGGCACCATCGCCTGCGAGACAGTCGTCAACTGCGGCGGCGTCTGGGCGCGCGAGATCGGGCAGATGGCAGGCGTGAACGTGCCGCTCTACGCCGCCGAACACATGTACGTGGTCACCGAGCCGATCGAGGGGCTCTCGCCCGATGCGCCGATCATCCGCGACACCGACGGCTACATCTACGTGAAGGAGGACGCAGGGCGCCTGCTCGTCGGCTGCTTCGAGCCGGTGGCCAAGCCGCTGCCGCTGGAGAACCTGCCCGAGGGCGCCGAATTCGTGGAGCTGCCGGAGGACTGGGACCACTTCGAGCTGCCGATGACCAACGCGATCGAGCTGCTGCCGGTGCTCGAAACCGCGCCCATCCGCCGCTTCATGAACGGGCCCGAGAGCTTCACGCCGGACAACAAGTTCGTGCTCGGCGAGGCGCCGGAGCTTGCGCGCTTCTTCGTCGCCGCTGGCTTCAACTCGCAAGGCATCCTCACCGCCGCCGGCGCCGGCAAGGTAATGTCGGAGTGGATCGTCGAGGGGCAGCCGACGGTGGACCTCGCCGAGCTCGACATCTCCCGCTTCGCCCGCTTCCAGAACAACCGCCGCTATCTGGTGGACCGCACGAAGGAGAGCCTGGGCCTGCTGTTCCAGATGCACTGGCCGTATCGCCAGGTGGAGACCGCGCGCCCGGTGCGGCTCAGTCCGCTCCATGCCCGGCTCGCCGCCCACAATGCCTGCTTCGGCGAGGCGGCCGGCTGGGAGCGCGCCAACTGGTTCGCGCCCGAGGGCGTGGAGCCGACCTACGCCTACGCCTATGGCAAGCAGAACTGGTTCGACTGCGTGCGGGAGGAGCACCGCGCCGTGCGCCAGGCGGTCGGCATCCTCGACATGAGCTCGTTCGCGAAATACCTGGTGCAGGGGCCGGATGCCGAGCGCGAGCTGCAGCGCCTTTGCGCCAACGATGTCGCGGTGCCGGCGGGCAAGATCGTCTACACCCAGCTCCTCAACAGGCGGGGCGGGATCGAGGCGGACCTCACCGTGACCCGGTTCGGCGACGAGCGCTACCTGGTGGTGACCTCGGCGGCCTCGCAGACCCGCGACCTCACCTGGATCGAGCGGAACCTAAGCGACGGCGCGCGGGTCTACGTCACCGACGTGACTTCGGGCTCCGGCGTGCTCGCCGTTATGGGGCCCAATGCCAGAACGCTGCTCGGGCGGGTCAGCGATGCGGATCTCTCTAACGAGGCCTTCCCCTTCGGTACCTGCCGTGAGATCGATATCGGCTACGCGCACGCGCGGGCGATGCGGGTCTCCTACGTCGGCGAGCTGGGCTGGGAGCTGCACATCGCGACCGAGTACATGGTGCCGATCTTCGACCGGCTGATGGAAGCGGGCGCCGACCTCGGCGTCAGGCTCTGTGGCATCCACGCGATGGATTCGCTCAGGAGCGAGAAGGGCTACCGCCACTGGGGCCACGACATCACCCAGGCCGAGACTCCGCTGGAGGCGGGCCTGGGCTTCGCCGTCTCATTCAGGAAGGATGCCGACTTCATCGGCCGCGAAGCACTGGAGCGCCAGCGCGACGAGGGCCTCACCGCGCGCCTCGTGCACGTGATGCTGGAGAAGGCCGAGCCCTTCATGTTCCACGACGAGACGATCTACCTGGACGACGGGGTGGCCGGCCGCATCACCTCGGCGGCCTACGGTTACGGCTTCGACCGGCCGGTCGGCATGGGCTACCTGCGGAGCGAGCAGCCGCGCCGGTGGCAGACGCTCGACGACGGCGCGTACGAGATCGATATCGCGGGCGAGCGCGTGCCGGCGACGATGTCGCTCACGCCCTTCTACGATCCGGCCGGCGAGCGGCTGCGGAGCTAAAGGCGGCAAGGCACGGTATGAGCGAGTGGTACCCGAAGGAGCGGTTGGGCGACTTGCCGGTGGAGGCGGCCCGGCGCTGGGGCGCGCGCGAGGCGCTGGTCTGCGACGGCAGACGCTGGACTTACGCTGAGTTCGATCGGGAGGTGGACCGCGTCGCCAAGGGGCTGATGGCGCTCGGCGTCGAGACGGGCGAGCACGTCGCGCTCTGGATGAACAACCGGCCCGAATGGCTCTTCCTCACCTTCGCCATCGCCAAGGTCGGCGCCGTGCTGGTGCCGCTCAACACCCGCTACCGCACCGACGACGTGGCCTACACGGTGCAGCAATCCGACAGCGGAACCTGGATCAGCGTCGACCGTTCCGGCCCGGTGGATTACGCGGCCATGCTGGCGGACGTGCTGCCGGGGCTTGCGGGGCAGGATCCGCGCGCGGTGGCCATCGAGGGTTTCCCCCGGCTTCGCCGCCTGGTCGTGGTGGGCGAGAGCGACGTGCCCGGCACGGTGGGCTGGGAGGCGATGCTCGCTGGCGGCAAGGTGGTGAGCAATACAGCGCTGGCCGAGCGGGCTGAGGCGGTGGATCCCGACGAGCCTGTGATGATCGGCTACACCTCCGGCACCACCGGGCATCCCAAGGGCGTGCTCCACACCCACCTGATGATCCGCAACATGCGCGAGCGCGCCAACCGCATCGGCCTCACCTTCGAGGACGTGATCGTCAACCCGCTGCCGCTCTTCCACATGTACGGCTTCAGCGAAGCCGGGCTGATTGCCGTGATCGCGGGCTGCAAGCACGTGCTGTTGGGCCGCTTCGACGCCGACGAGTGCATGCGGCTGGTCGAGGTCGAGAGGGGCACCATTACCCACGGCTTCGACACCCACTACAAGGAGTATCTCGACTCGCTCGAGAGGACCCCGCGGGACGTCTCCAGCCTGCGCTTCGGCACCTTCCCGTCCGGCATGACCAGCTCGGCCCGCATCGCGCGGCGGGTGCAGGCTGAGATGGTACCCACCTTCACCGGCTGGGGCATGACCGAGACCTTCACCTTCGCCACCATGTCGTTCGGCAACTCGACGCCGGAGCAGCGCTCGGACGCCTCGGGCTATCCGGCGCCGGGCTTCGAGATCA
>JAPPKP010000287.1 GCA_028819955.1 Rhodospirillaceae bacterium
GGTTCGAATGGCTGACGTTGCCGCGTTGCACCGGAAGGTGCGGGGCAATGCGGGCAGCCGCACGCGTTAGAGTAGAGCCGGCGTCAATTCTGTACTACTCTATCCTGACATAGCGGCTCATGGCCGGTAACGGCGAGGCGTTGCGAGCGCCGATCAAACAAGGCGCGCACGGGGAGAACCATGAGAACGCATGCAGCACTGGCTGCGGTGCTTGCCGCGGCCTTGGCCTGGACCGTGGGAACGGCGCACGCCTACACGGTCGAGCCCTTCGACAAAGTGATGGAGGTGGTGAAGGCTGCGAACCTGCGCGCCGGCCCGAGCACCGATTATGACGTACGCGTCGTCCTAAGCCCGGGCGCGACCGTGCGCGTGACCGGCGCCGTTCTTGGCCGCGACTGGATGCGGGTCGATTTGCGCGGGGACGGTGACGAAGCCTTCGTCTACGCGCCGCTCCTGAAGGAGACCGTGGACGCGGCAGGCCTCAGGCCCGTCGGCCCCAACTGGTCCCTCACTCAAGGCCGGCCCTGCCACGTGTGGAACGACGGCCATCGCGATTATGAGCCGTTCATCTGGTGGGGCGACTGTGTGGATGGCAAGGCCTCGGGCGAAGGGCGGCTCATCTGGCACACCCGCTACGGCCGGCACGTCTACGAGGGCAGCATGGAGGCCGGCAAGCAACACGGGCTTGGGACCCTGCTGCGCAGCGATACCGCCCGCTACGAAGGCGAGTGGCACGACGGCAAGAGGCACGGAATCGGTATCTACACCTGGGCCGCCGGCCATCGCTACGAGGGCGGTTGGCGCGACGACAGGCCGCACGGTTTCGGCACCGCGACCTTTGCCGACGGCGACATCCACCAGGGCGAGTGGCGCCGGGGTTGCTACGGCGAGCGGGACGGCATCTGGTCCGCCCTGATCGCGACCGTGGAAGACTGCGGCTTCAATTAGCCGACTGGCAACGCCCTGAGACACGACGGGAGCCGCCGAACGCCTCACTCGCCGGGGCGAAACCTGCTATGAGTGCGCGCGGGCGACGGTGAAGCTGGCGGTTGGATGCCCAAGCGGTTGAGCGAGACTGAGCGGCGGTGCTTCTTCGAGACGGGCTATTGCGGGCCGCTCCGCGTCATGAACGCAGGCGAGGCGCAGCACTACCGCGCGGAGCTGGAGCGTTTCGAGCGGCGCTGGCCGGACGAGCGCCACATGCTCGACCAGGGCGCCTCGCTGCTCTGCCCGTGGATCGACGCGTTCACCCGCCACCCCGGCCTGCTCGACCCGATGGAGGACCTGCTCGGCCCCAACCTCCTGGTCTGGGGTGTCTCGCTCAGGCTCAAAGAGGCTGACGGCACGACCTTCGCCGGCTGGCATCAGGACACCGCCTATTGCGACATCAAGCCGATCGTCGTGATCGCCGCTCTTGCGCTCTCCGACTGCGGCGAGGACGCCGGGTGCCTGCGTGTGATCCCCGGCTCCCATCGCGGGGCGCTGCTGCCGCATCGCGAGCACTTCGGTACCGACAGCCTGCTCACCCGCGAGCAGCAGATCGACGCCCCCATCGACGAGGCGGCCGCTGTCTCCCTGCCGATGGCGGCGGGCGAGGCGGTCCTCTTCAACAACGCGATCTGCCATTCTTCCGGCCCTAACCGGAGCGACGACCGGCGCATCGTCTTCCTCATCGAATACGTGCCGACGCACGCCTGGCAGCACGAGCCGCGCGAATCCGCGATGCTGGTGCGGGGCGTCGATCGCTTCCATCACTTCGACGTCGACCCGCGCCCGGCCGAGGAGATGAGCCCGGCGGCGCGGGCGGCGTGGCGGCGCAAGGTCGAGGTGCAGGCAGAGGTGCTCTATCGCGGCGCCGCGCATCCCACGCGCGCGCTGGCCTCGGGGAGCTGAACGGCATGGCGGAGGCGCGGCGCAAGTTCTGGGGCTGGGGCCTCGAATCCGAGACCTTGAGCGAGGCGGACGCGGGGCGGATCGCCACGCGCGTGGGCGGGCTCACCGGTCTCGCGCCCGGCCCTTACACGGCACCGCCCACCTTGGACGAGCTGGATTTTCCGGCGCCACGCGCGACGCCGCCGGGCGCGCTCGCCGCGCTCTGCCAGAGCGACGCCTACTGCCGGGCGAGCCACACCTACGGCAAGTCCTACCCGGATTACGTCCGCGCCTGGGCGCGCGACTTCGCGGTGGCACCCGACATCGTGGCTTACCCCGAGAGCGAAGCCGACGTCGCTGCGCTGCTCGACTGGGCCGGGGATGGCGGGCTCGCGGTCATTCCCTACGGCGCGGGCTCGACCGTGGTCGGCGGCGTCGAACCGCAAGTCGGCGATGGCTACGCCGGCGTCCTCACCATCGACCTGGGCCGCCTGGACAAGGTGCTGGAGATAGACCGGGCCTCGCGCGCGGCCCGCATTCAGGGCGGCGTGCTCGGCCCCGCGCTCGAAGCCCAGCTCAAGCCGGCGGGGCTCACGCTCCGGCATTTCCCGCAGTCCTTCGGCTTCTCGACCCTCGGCGGCTGGATCGCCACTCGCTCCGGCGGCCACTACGCCACGCTCTACACCCATATCGATGAGTTCGTGGAGAGCCTGCGTACGGTGACTCCGGCCGGCACGATGGAGAGCCGCCGCCTGCCGGGCTCCGGCGCGGGCCCCAGCCCGGACCGCCTGATGATCGGCTCCGAAGGCTCGCTCGGGATTATCACCGAGGCCTGGATGCGGCTGCAGGACCGGCCCACGCACCGCGCCTCTGCCGCGCTCCGCTTCGCCGATTTCGCGGCGGCCGCAGGAGCGATCCGCGCGGTGGGGCAGGCCGGGCTCTACCCCACCAACCTGCGCCTGGTCGATTCCGAGGAGGCGCGGCTCGCGGGCGCGGGCGACGGCAGCTTCCACCTCGCCGTGCTCGCGTTCGAGAGCGCGGATCACCCTGTGGAGGCGTGGATGGCGCGCGCGCTGGAGTGCATGGCCGACCACGGCGCGGTCTTCGACCCGGCGGCTGCGGCCCAGGCCCGCGACCCGTTGGCCGACGCCTGGCGCGAGGCCTTCATCCGGGCGCCTTACGACCGCGAGGGACTGATTGCCCACGGCCTGCTGCACGACACCTTCGAGACCGCGATCACCTGGGACCGCTTCGGGGCGTTCCACGCCAGCGTCAAGGCGGCGACGGAGGCAGCGATCGCGGATGCCACCGGCAAGCCGGGTCACGTCACTTGCCGCTTCACCCACGTCTACCCCGACGGGCCCGCGCCCTACTTCACCTATCACGCGGCGCCTTCGCCCGGCGCCGAGATCGAGCAGTGGCGGGCGATCAAGACCGCGGCCTCCGATGCGCTGATCCGCGCAGGCGGCACGATTACCCATCACCACGCAGTCGGCCGCGACCACATGCCCTGGTACGAGACCCAGCGGCCCGCACTCTTCGGCGCGGCGCTGGCAGCGGCCAAGCGTACGCTCGATCCCCAAGAGATCCTCAACCCCGGCGTCCTGCTCCCGCCCCGCGCCTGAGCGGCGGCAAGCGAGTAGAAACCGGCTACCTCTCGCTCTGACCACCCGGCAATTCTGACTCGTCGAGGGCCTGTTTGCCGGTATCGGTGGGGCGGGGGAAGCCGGCGACCACCGCCTCCGCCGCGATGACGCGGGCGGCGGCGGGGACTGCGGTGCGGAGCGCCATGCGCACCACCCTCGTGGGGTCGACGACCCCGGCGCGGGGAAGGTCGCAGAAGCGCTGCCGGTCCGCGTCGAAGCCCCAGCGCGGGTTGTCTTGCGCCAGCGCGCGGGCGATGGCGTAGGAGCCTTCGCCGCCCGCGTTCTCGACGATCCGCCGCATCGGGGCCTTGAGGGCGGCGTCCAGCGCCGTCACGCCCATAGCCTCGTCGTCGGAGCAGCCGGCGCGGACCGGCCCGAGCGCGCGCGCCGCCTGCACCAGAGCCACGCCGCCGCCCGGCACCACGCCCTCGGCCGCCGCCGCGCGCGCCGCGTTTAGCGCATCTGTCGCGTGTTCCTTGCGGGCGCGCAGCTCCGCCTCGGTCGCGCCGCCGAGCCGCAGGTGGGCGATGCCGGCGGCGAGGCGGGCGAGGCGCTCCTGCAGTTTCTCGCGGTCGAAGCTCAGATACTTCTCGGCCTCGGCCTCGCGGCGCAGCATGTCGCAGCGATGCGCGATCTCTTGGGTATCGCCGGCGCCTTCCACGACGGTGGTGCGGTCGCGGGTCACGTGCACGCGCTTCGCGGCGCCCATCATCGCGGGCTTCAGGTTCTCCAGCTTGTTGCCGAGCTCGTCGGTGACGATCTGGCCGCCGGTCGCGACCGCGATGTCCTCCAGCATTGGCTTGCGCCAGCGGCCGAAGCCCGGTGCCTTGACCGCGGCGACGCGGAGGCCGCCCTCGCGCTTGTTCAGGATCAGCGTCGCCAGCGCCTCGCCCACGACGTCCTCGGCGACGATGAGCAGGGAGTGCGAGGACTTCGCGAAGGCGCGGAGCGCAGGCACGATGGCATCGACGCTGGAGATCGGCTTCTCGTGCATCAGCACGTAGGCGTCCTCCAGCATGACCGTCATGTCGTCGGGATCGGTCACGAAGGCCGGCGATACGTAGCCCTTGTCGAAGCTCATGCCCTGGTGCACCGAGAGCTCGGTCTCCACACCCTTCGCCTCTTCGATGGTCACCACGCCGTCGGTGCCGACCTGTGTGATGGCGTCCGCGAGGTGGCGCGCGATCTCCTCGTCGCCGCCGGACGCAAGCCGTGCTACGCGCTCCAGCCCGCCGCGCGCGGGCAGCGGGCGGGATTGGCGCTCGAGCGCCGCCATGACCGCGACAAGCCCCCGTTCGATCCCGCGCATGACGCTCATGGGATCGGCGCCCGCCGTGGTGGCGCGGTGGCCCTCCGCCATCAGCGCGGCGGCGAGCACCATCGCGGTGGTCGAGCCGTCGCCCACCTCGTCGGTCACCTTCGAGCCCACGTGGCGGATCAGGCGCCCGCCGATGTCCTCGAAGCGGTCTTCGAGGTCGATGTGACGCGCGATGGTGTAGCCGTCCGTCGAGACCCAGGGCTGGGCGTGACGGCGCTCGATCAGCACCGCGCGCCCGCCGGGGCCGAGGGTGGTGCCGACGATATCGCCGACCATCGCGGCGCCCCGCAGCAGCGCGGCCTTGGCTTCAGGGCCGGTGCCGACCCGCTTCGGCCCCGGGATGCCGCCGATCATCATGACGCGCGCACTCGCCGCGGCCAGCCGCCACCGTAAGGCTTAAGGCACGAGCGCCGGCGGCTCAGCCCTCGTAATCGATCGGGGTGGCTTCGCGGTCGTCCTCGTGCCGCACCCAGTAGAGGTCGCGCAGCCGCTCGGTCACCGGGCCGGTGGCGCCGTCGGCCACGGGCTCATGGTCGATCTTCGTGACCGGCAGGATGCCGCCTGCCGTGCTGGTGAGGAAGACCTCGTCGGCGCCGCGCAGATCGTCCGGCGAGACGGTGCCGACCTCGCCCTTCACGTTCAGCTCGCCGAGCAGGTCGAGCGCGGTCCGCCGCGTGATGCCCTCCAGGCAGGTGCCGCCCGGCGTGGTCGCGGTGCCGCCCTTCACGGCGAAGACGTTGAAGCCCGGCCCCTCCGCGATGTTGCCGTCGAGGTCCACCACCACCGGCATGTCGCAGCCCTGCTCGTAGCTCTCGAACAGCGCGCGGATCATGTCGCCCCAGTGGAAGTTCTTGGCGGTGGGGTCCACCGAGCCCGGCGGAATCCGCAGATAGGAGCTCAGGTGCAGGTCGATGCCGCTCGCGCGCATCTCCTCGTCCGCGATCCAGACGAAAGGGATGGCGAAGGCGATGAAGCGGTTCTCGCAGGCACGGGGGTCGCGGGTGCCTTTGGGCGGCATGCCGCGAGTGCAGAGCACCTCCACATAGGCGTCGCGCAGCTGGCTGAGGAGCATGAGCCGCATCAGGATCGCTACCAACTCGTCCCGGTCGTGGGGAATGGTCATGCGGACGCTGGCGAGGCTCTTCTCGAAGCGGTCGAGATGGTGACCCAAGCGGAAGAACTTGCCGCCCCAGACGTGGACCACGTCGTAGGTGACGTCGGAGCGGGTGAAGCCCCAATCCAGGATCGGAATCCGCGCTTCGGCGATCGGCACATAGGCGCCCTCGATGAAGGCGGCGCCGTCGGCAAAGCGGTTCTCCAATCGCACGACGCCGTCGGGCGTCGCTTCCGTGACCCTTGTCATCAATGGCCTCCCCGGTTCGCAAATCCAGATCGGGCGACAGTGTGCCGCATCGCGCCCGCCGGCGCGACTCGGGCAAATGACGGCCGCATGGAGCCGCTCGCCGCTCCGGTTTTCGCGCCGAAACGTGGGAGCCAAGACGGGAAAAGGAGATCGATCGAAGAGGAGGCGCCATGCGCCCGGCATATTCGTTGCCCGCACATGCATTTGGGCCTATGTTTCGGGCGCTTTTCTGGCCAGGAGTACGAATCCATGGTTCCGAGGAAGTTGGTGAGTGCGCTCG
>JAPPKP010000387.1 GCA_028819955.1 Rhodospirillaceae bacterium
GGCCGCGCCGAGCGCGGCGATTACGGACGTCTTGGCAATCGCGAGTTTCATTAGCCCCCTCCCTGGTTCGGCCCGCCGGCGGGGGGGGGGGATGCCCTCGTCGGCGGGCCCGGATTAGCCGCGCTGCACCTTGGTCACGCGTGCATGCGCTTGCGCACCATGTGGTTAATCACCGCGGCGGCGATCAGCAGTATGCCGATCCCGGCACGATACCAGTAGACTTGGACGCCGAGAAGTATGAGGCCCTGCTGCACCATAGCGACCATCAGCACCCCCAACGCGGCGCCGACGATGCTGCCATAGCCGCCGGTGAGCGACGCGCCGCCGATAACGACCGCGAGCACGACCTCCAGCTCCATGCTCTGGCCGCGCAGGCCGTCCGTGCTGGAGAACCGTGCCACCGAGATGAAGCCGGCGAAGGTCGCCATCATCGAGCACAGCATGAACGCCGTGACCTGCGTGCGCACCGTGCGGATTCCCACGGCGATGGCCGACTGCTCGTTGCCGCCGACGGCGTAGATGTGGTTGCCGAAGCGGTGCCGCGACAGGACGATGTGGAAGACGACGACGAGGACGAGGAACCAGAAGAACGGTCCCTGCATCCAGCCGTTGGGCGGCGGCCCCCAGATGAAGTCGAAGGCGTCCAGGAAGGCGTGCTCGGCGTTGAGCCGGATCGGGAACCCGCCGGTCAGCGCCAGCAGGCACCCGCGATAGAACATCAGGGCGCCGAGCGTGATGATCAAGGAGTGGATGCCGAGCTTGGTCACCAGAAGACCGTTGACAGCGCCGATGGCGAGACCCGTGACTAGGGTGATGACGAGAACGATGGGCGCCTCGACGCCCGCGTTCAGAAGCATGAGCGTGATGCCGGACGCGAGGCCGTAGACCGAGCCGACGGAGAGGTCGAACTGTCCCGCGATCATCAGCAGGCCGACGCCGACCGCGAGGATGCCGAGCGTCGCCGAACTCAGCATGATCGTGCCGATGACGCGCTCGCTGAGGAAATGCGGCGAGGCGAGCGAGAAGAATATGAAGACGGCGACGGCCGCGACGAGAGCGCCGGTCTCCGGCCGCGCGAAGTTGCGCATGAACCAGCCACGCTTGCGGCGGCGGCTCAGCGCCAGGGAGGATTGCTCAAGTGGCGCTTCAGTCGACATCGCGCCCGCTCCCTCGCGTCGTTTTCATTCGACTTGCTTGCATTCTGTAGCTTTCCGACCCGCGTGGCCAGCCTCGGCCCGGCTCCGTCGATCGTTCACCGGAGGCCGGCGCCGAATTTTCACGAGACGTCGTGTGCCACACGCGCAGTTGCCACTTGCAAGGGCCACGCCCGTATCGCACCATCGGATCGAGAGGTTGGCGGCAAGCAGCGAGTCCGACTTCGCTGGGAAGGGAGGGACCGATGGCCCTACTCGACCGTTCCGACTGGTACGACCTCGCCCGCGATACCAACTGGACCCCGTCGTTCGTCGCGCAGGACGAGCTCTACCCGCCCGCGCTGAGTGGCGGCGAGGGGATCCCGGACGAGGCATGGGAAGGCTATGACGAGCCCTACAAGGTCTCGTTCCGCGAATATGTCGACATTCAACGGCAGAAGGACACCGGCGCATACTCGGTGCGTGCTGCCCTCGAGCGGATGCAGCTCTACGAGAATGGCGACCCCGGCTGGGTCAACACCCTGAAGGAGCATTACGGCGCGATCGCGCTGGTCGAGTACGCGGCCGCCTTGATGGAAGCCCGTTTCGTGCGCTTCGCGAAGGCGCCGAGCATGCGAAACATGGCGACCTTCGGCATGCTCGACGAGCTCAGGCACACGCAGCTCCAGCTCTACTTCCCGCACGAATACATCGGCAAGGACCGGCAGTTCGACTGGGCTGTCCAGGCGCTGCACACCAACAACTGGGGCGTCATCGCCGCGCGGCATTTCTTCGACGACACCATGATGACGCGCGACGTGGTCTCCACCTCGATCCTGCTCAACTTCGCCTTCGAGACCGGCTACACCAACCTGCAATTCATCGGCCTCGCCGCGGACGCGGCCAAAGCGGGCGACTACAGCTTCGCCAAGCTGATCCAGAGCATTCAGTCAGACGAAGCGCGCCACGCGCAGATCGGCACGCCGCTGCTGCGGATCATGGTCGAGAACGGCAAGAAGGAAGAGGCGCAGAAGCTGATCGACATCGCCTTCTGGCGCTCGTGGAAGCTGTTCGCGATCCTGACCGGGTTGCCGATGGACTACTACATGCCGCTGGATCAGCGCGAGGGCTCCTTCAAGGAGTTCATGGAGGAGTGGATCATCACCCAGTTCCTGCGCGCCCTGGAGGACCTCGGTCTGGAGAAGCCCTGGTATTGGGACTTCTTCGTCAGCGAGCTCGACGTGCATCACCATGCGCAACAGCTCGGCACCTGGTCATGGCGGCCGACGCTCTGGTGGTCTCCAGCCGCGGGGGTGAGCCCGGACGAGCGCGACTGGCTCGAAGAGAAATATCCGGGCTGGAACGATTCCTTCGGCAAGGTCTGGGACGTCATCATCGACAACCTGCTCAACGGACGGCCCGAGAAGACCGTTCCGGGTACCCTGCCGATCCTGTGCAACCTCTCCAACCTGCCCATCGTCGGCCGGCCCTTCAGCGGCTTCGGGGACACGACGCTCGCGCTGGACGGGCGCACCTATCATTTCGGATGCCATGTGGACAAATGGGTCTTCGAGCAGGACCCGGCGCGCTACCAGAGCCACATGACCATCGTCGACCGCCTGCTCGGCGGCCTGATCGACCCGCCCTCGCTGGAAGGCGTCCTGAACTACATGGGCATCGGCGTGGTAAGCCCCGGCGGCGACGACGCCCGTCAATACGAATGGGTCGATCACTACCGGGACCAACGCAAGACGGCGTGACAGTAACGTAGCGTCGGAGAGGAACGGCCGTGGCGGACTTGCCTCTCATCTCGAACTTCGAGGGCGATTTCGTCCTCAAGCTCTTCATGACCGACACCGAGAGCACCATGGCGGAGGTTGCCGAGGCCGCCGCCGCGAATTGCGTCGGGGTCCATATCGCGGACGAGCCAGGCAAGACCATGCGGGTGCGCCTGCAGGGTAATGACGAACCCTTTCCTGCCGACATGACGGCGGCCGAGGCGGGGCTTGAGCCGATGAACTGCGTCGAGGTCTATTTCGAGTGATCGGCGGACCTGCCGCCGCGAGGAGCCGGGGATAGCCATGAGTGCCGAAAGAGCTGGCCATACGGACGCACGGCGCAACCTGGTCGGTCCGGTGCTGCAGACCGGCGAGCTCGCGGAAGCCGTGATCGAGGCGATCCGCGAGGACAATCCGGAGAAGGAGGTGCTGATCGAGCGGCGCGCCTCCTACGTGCGTGTGCAGACCGAGGGCGAGTGCGTCATCCGCCGCGAGACGGTCGCCGACATGCTCGGCCGGCCGTTCAGGATGCAGGAGCTCGAGGTCGACATGAGCGCGTTCGCCGGCCAGATCGAGACCAGCACCGATCACGTCAGGTTCTATCGCGAGAGAATCCTCTAGAGCCGGCGGCCGGTAAGCGCGGTCGTAGCGCGGTATAGCGGGAGAGAGCGACGGATGAGCGAAGAGCAGGACGCACTCGGACCGCAGCGGACATGGAGCCATCTCGCCGACCGGCGCCGGAGGCCAAGCGAATACGAGATCGTCTCGACCCATCTCCTTTGGAGCACGGACCATCCCCAGATGCCGTGGGAGGTCGCGCCCGATGGCTTCATGAGCGACTGGTACCGCAAGCATCGAACCGGGAGTCCCTGGACGCATGAGGCGTGGGATACGTTTCGCGATCCCGATGAGCTCGTGTACCGGACCTACAATATCCTGCAGGACGGGCAGGAGGCGCATGTCGAAGGGCTCCTGGACGAGCATGACGAGCTCGGCCATGACGCGAGGCTTGCCGAAGACTGGCTGCAAACGCTGGCGACGCTCTACACGCCCGGCCGCTACCTGATGCACACGGTCCAGATGGCCTCGGCCTACAACGTCCACATGGCGCCGGCCAGCACCATTGCGAACTGCTTCATGTTTCAGGCCGGCGACGCGCTCCGCTGGGTATCGCGCATCGCCTATCGCACCCGAGAGCTCGCCAACGCTCATCCATCGCTCGGTTTCGCACGCGACGAACGGGCCCAATGGGAGGGTCACGCAGCGTGGCTAGGATTTCGCGGGCTGATGGAGCGCGTCCTCGTCACTTACGATTGGGCGGAGGCGTTCGTTGCCCTCAACCTGGTCGCCAAGCCCGCGATCGACGAGGCCTATCTCCGTCAGTTTGCCGCCGCCGCGCGCCGTCGGGACGACACGCTGCTGAGTCTTCTCATGGGCGCCCAGCTTCGCGATAGTGACCGCTCGAGGCGGTGGTCGATGGCGCTCTCGCGCTTCGCCGCGGGGGAGGATGCCAACGCCGAGGCGGCGCGGAGCTGGTTGGAGAAATGGACGCCGCTCGGCGATGCCGCAATCGACGCGTTCTGCGCTCATCTCCCGGACGGCAACAGCGCGGCGACGCAGGCCAAGAGCGCGGCAGCCAGCTTTCGCGCAGACCTCCCCTTCGCGCGCTAATCGCCCTTTGGCATGAGAATCCGGAACCACGCGGGCTCGAGGCGACCTCGCCTTTTCGAACAGCTTGACGGCTGAGTTAGGGTGCATTCCGGTCGTTCTCGGGCCGCCAAGATCCTCTTGAATCAATATTCCTGTTGCTGCTGCGTCCATGGGGATGTGAGCAAGGCACGGAGCGGCTTGACCATCATGTCCACAGGCGTCGCGCGGCGGTACACCTCCGCTGGATTTCTCCCACCCAACGCCGCGTGAGGCCTCTCGGCGTTGTAACAACGGATCCAATCACGGATCAGGCGCAGGGGTCGGCCGGTACAGAGTGCGCAGTCGCCGCGAGCGGCGATCCCTGCGGGCACTGGAAAACCGACATACGAGTCATGCTTCGGAACGGTGCCGGGAAGTGCCGAGATTCGGTGCTCGATTGCTAACTCGGCTGCTTCCACAGCACGGCCCCGTCCCGGAAAACCGTCTCGATGTCGCGCAGCGCGCTGAGGTCGGCCAGCGGGTCGCGGTTGAGCACGACGATGTCCGCGCGTGGCTGGATGAGGCAGCGTACGAAGCGCGGTCCCATCACCACCACCGACCTCTCGACGTCAATCGACACGACGAGCGCATCGCCGCCTCGTGCCTGGTGTTCGACGAGCCGATCGAGTGGGCGGCGTTCTCGGTCTGGCTCACCATGCTGTTGCACAGCCGCGGCGAGGACGTGCTGCGCGTCAAGGGCATCGTCAACGTTCCGGGGCTCGACGGCCCGGTTGTCTTGAACGGAGTCCAGCACATCATTCACCCGCCGATCCACCTGGAGCGCTGGCCGGATGACGACCGGCGTTCGCGCATCGTCTTCATTACGCGAGATATGTCGCGCGCCGATCTCGAGACCTCGCTCTCGACCTTCGTCCGTGCGAGCCGGTTGGCGGCGGAAGCACCCGATGACGGGCGCGAGCGACCCGGCCCCGTGGGCGCAGGAATGCAGATCGGCGGGAGACCCTATCGGCGTGCGGGCGGCCTCTCTTGGATGAAGTAACGGCGCTGCGCGCCCTCGGGGGGTTGCCACGGCGCGCCCTGATTCAACAGAGCGCCGTGCACCCCCCTCAACCGTTGCCGGGTGCGCTGTCGGCCCAAATGGGCGACACGAGGGGTCGAACGCGGGCCGTGACCGTGGCGAGACATCCGTGCTAGCGTTTTTCCAGATGGGGAGGCTTCCATCTGCCTGATGCAGACACGCTAAGGGAGGCGCATATGCGCAATTCAGACCACGATAGCAGGGCCTACGACAGCGCGATGAAGCGCATCAAGCACTTTCGCGAGCGGGAGCTGACTCGCCGCCAAGTGCTCAAGGCCTCGGCAGCGACGGCACTGGGCGCAACGCTGGCGTCGCAGTTCGTCCCCAAGGAGGTGCACGCCGATGTCGGCGGCACCATCGTCCACTTCGCGTCGTCCGGTAAACGGCTCGCGAACTCCTTGAGAGCGGTCAAGCCGCTCTTCGACAAGGTGTTCCCCAACGTCGAGCTCGAGGTCGTGTCCAAGCCGATGAGCGAGGCGCTGACCCAGATCAACACCTACATGCGGTCGAAGAGCGACGCCTTCGACGTCATCACGCAGGACCACGCGCAGTTCGCGGCGCTGGACGCGATGGGTGCACTGACCGACCTCGGCCCCTACCTGGAGCCGTTCCCGGACTGGCTCGCGGACTACAAGCAGGACGTGCCGGAGGCTTACCGGCACATGTGGAACCTGCCCAAGGGGCCGGCACCGCCAGGTTACATCGCAGCGCTGGCGCCGGACGGCAACGCGATGATGACCTTCTATCGCAAGGATGTCTTCGAAGGTGCAGGCATTCCGGTGCCGGAGACCTGGGACGACGTGATCGA
>JAPPKP010000274.1 GCA_028819955.1 Rhodospirillaceae bacterium
GCATGAAGTACCGCGGCATCGTCTGCGAGAAGTGCGGCGTCGAGGTGATCCAGTCGAAGGTCCGGCGCGAGCGCATGGGCCATATCGAGCTGGCCTCGCCGGTCGCACATATCTGGTTCCTGAAGTCGGTGCCGTCGCGCATCGGGCTGCTTTTCGACATGACGCTCAAGGAGATGGAGCGCGTCCTCTATTTCGAGAGCTATGTCGTCACCGAGCCGGGATTCACCTCGCTCAACCAGTTTCAGCTGCTCACGGAGGATCAGTTCCGCCACGCGCAGGACGAGTTCGGGGCCGATGCCTTCGAGGCCGGTATCGGGGCCGAGGTGATCCGCAAGATGCTGGCCAAGCTCGATCTCGAAGAGGAGCGGGACACGCTGCGGGGCGAGCTCGCCGCCACCAACTCCGAGGCCAAGCGCAAGAAGCTGGTCAAGCGGCTGAAGCTGGTCGAATCCTTCATCCTCTCGGGCAACCGGCCGGAATGGATGATCCTGGAGGTGGTGCCGGTGATTCCGCCGGAGCTCCGCCCGCTGGTGCCGCTGGACGGCGGTCGCTTCGCCACCTCCGACCTCAACGACCTCTACCGCCGGGTGATCAACCGCAACAACCGCTTGAAGCGGCTGATCGAGCTGCGCGCGCCGGACATCATCGTCCGCAACGAGAAGCGCATGCTGCAGGAGGCGGTGGACGCGCTGTTCGACAACGGCCGGCGCGGCCGGGTGATGACCGGCGCCAACAAGCGCCCGCTGAAGTCGCTCAGCGACATGCTCAAGGGCAAGCAGGGGCGCTTCCGGCAGAACCTGCTGGGCAAGCGCGTCGACTATTCCGGCCGCTCGGTGATCGTCGTGGGGCCCGAGCTGAAGCTGCACCAGTGCGGCCTGCCCAAGAAGATGGCGCTGGAGCTGTTCAAGCCCTTCATCTACTCCAAGCTCGAGCTCTACGGCATGGCCACCACGCTCAAGGCCGCGAAGCGCATGGTTGAGAAGGAGCGTCCGGAAGTCTGGGACATCCTGGAGGAGGTGATCCGCGAGCATCCGGTGCTGCTCAACCGCGCGCCGACGCTCCATCGCCTCGGCATCCAGGCCTTCGAGCCGGTGCTGATCGAGGGCAAGGCGATCCAGCTCCACCCGCTGGTCTGCGCCGCCTTCAACGCCGATTTCGACGGCGACCAGATGGCGGTGCACGTGCCGCTCTCGCCGGAGGCGCAGCTCGAAGCGCGGGTCCTGATGATGTCCACCAACAACATCCTGAGCCCCGCCAACGGCAAGCCGATCATCGTGCCGAGCCAGGATATCGTGCTCGGAATCTACTACCTGACTTACACCCGGGACGGCGAGCGCGGCGAGGGCATGGCGTTCTCCGACATCGGCGAGGTGCAGAAGGCGCTGGATGCAGGCGTGATCTCTCTGCACGCCAAGATCACCTGCCGCAGGGCGGGCGAGAACGGGACGGACGCCGTCCGGGTCGAGACCACGGCGGGCCGGCTGATCCTCTCCGAGGTCCTGCCGGAGAACGCCAACGTCCGCTTCGAGGCGATCAATCAGCTGCTCACCAAACGCGAGCTCAGCGCCGTGTTCGATTCCGTCTACCGCCATTGCGGCCAGAAGGAGACGGTGATCTTCGCCGACCAGGTGATGAATCTCGGCTTCCGCTACGCGACCCGCGCCGGCATCTCCTTCGGCAAGGACGACATGGTCGTGCCGCGCGACAAGGCCAAGCTGGTGGAGTTCACCGACCGCGAGGTGAGCCGCTACGAGCGTCAATACTCCGACGGCCTCATCACCCAGGGCGAGAAGTACAACAAGGTCATCGACGCCTGGTCGCAGTGCACGGACAAGGTGGCGTCGGCGATGATGAAGGGCATGTCGGACCTCACGGTGGGTGAGGACCGGCGGGGCGGGCCTGCGCTCAACTCGATCTACATCATGGCCGATTCCGGTGCGCGCGGCTCGGAAGCGCAGATGAAGCAGCTCGCGGGCATGCGCGGCCTGATGGCCAAGCCGTCCGGCGAGATCATCGAGACGCCGATCAAGTCCAACTTCAAGGAAGGGCTGACGGTGCTCGAGTACTTCAACTCCACGCATGGCGCGCGCAAGGGCCTCGCCGACACCGCGCTCAAGACCGCAAACTCGGGCTACCTCACCCGCCGTCTCGTCGATGTCGCCCAGGACTGCATCATCGTCGAGGACGACTGCGGCACCACCGCCGGGCTCACGATCAAGGCGGTTATCGAGGGCGGCGAGACCATCGCCGCGCTCGGCGAGCGTGCGCTGGGGCGGGTCGCGTCGGAGCCCATCCTGGATCCGCTCTCAGGCGAGACCATCATGGATGCCGGCGAGATGATCGACGAGCGCACCGTCGATCAGATCGAGCGGGCCAATATCGAAGAGGTCAAGATCCGCTCGGTGCTTACCTGCGAGAGCGACGACGGCGTGTGCAGCCTCTGCTACGGGCGCGATCTCGCACGCGGCACGCTCGCCAATATCGGCGAGGCCGTCGGCGTCATCGCCGCGCAGTCCATCGGCGAGCCCGGCACGCAGCTCACCATGCGTACCTTCCACATTGGCGGCGCGGCCCAGCGCGGGGCGGAGCAATCGAGCGTCGAGGCGCCGATCGATGCGACGGTCGAGATCGAGAACGAGAACGTGGTGAGCGACAGCACCGGCACTTCGGTGGTGATGGGCCGCAATCTCGAGGTCGCCTTGCGCGACGAGCAGGGCAGGGAGCGTGCGCGCCACCGCATCCCCTACGGCGCCAAGCTCTACGTCTCCCAGGGCCAGACCGTTGAGCGCGGGCACACCATCGCGTCGTGGGATCCGTTCACACTGCCGCTGATTTCCGAGCGCGCAGGGGTCGTGCGCTTCTCCGACATGGTGGAAGGGCTCTCCTTCCGCGAGGTGGTGGACGAGCGCACCGGGGTCTCCAACAAGGTCGTGGTCGACTGGCGCCAGCAGCCGCGTGGCAGCGACCTCAAGCCGCGCGTGGGCCTCGCCGACGAGAGAGGCGAGATTATCACCCTGCCCAACGGCCGCGAGGCCCAGTACTTCCTCTCGGTCGACGCCATCCTCAATGTTGAGGACGGCGAGACGGTGCATGCCGGCGACGTGCTCGCCCGCATCCCGCGGGAATCGACCAAGACTCGCGACATCACCGGCGGACTGCCGCGGGTGGCCGAGCTGTTCGAGGCGCGCAAGCCCAAGGACCACGCGGTCATCACCGATATCACCGGCCGGGTCGAGTTCGGCAAGGACTACAAGGCGAAGCGGCGGATCGTGATCGTGCCGGACGACGATGCCAAGCCGGCCGAGTACTTCATCCCCAAGGGCAAACACATCAGCGTCCAGGAAGGGGACATCGTGCGCAAGGGCGACCCGCTGATGGACGGCAACCGCGCCCCGCACGACATCCTGCGCGTGCTCGGCGTCGAAGCGCTCGCGACCTACCTGATTGACGAAATCCAGGAGGTCTATCGGTTGCAGGGCGTGAAGATCAACGACAAGCACATCGAGGTGATCTGCCGCCAGATGATGCAAAAGGTCGAAATCGTGGAGCCGGGCGAGACCACCTTCCTGGTCGGTGAGCAGATCGATCGGGTCGAGTACGACGAGGTCAACGAGCGTGTCGACGGCGAGGCCGCCAGCAGCATTCCCGTGCTCCAGGGCATCACCAAGGCATCGCTGCAAACCCGGTCGTTCATCTCCGCCGCGTCCTTCCAGGAAACCACGCGCGTACTCACCGAGGCGGCGGTGTCGGGCAAGTCCGACAGCCTGCTCGGCCTCAAGGAGAACGTGATCGTTGGCCGCCTGATCCCGGCCGGTACCGGCAGCGTCGTCAACCGCATCCAAAAGCAGGCGGTGGAGCGCGAGCTGCTCAGGCAGGCCGAAGAGGCGGAGGCCGAAGCCGAAGCCGCCGCTCTCGAGGATTCCGGCGACGTCTTCGGCGATACGATGGGTGAGACGGCGGGCGACCCCATGGCGATTGAAGAGGAGCACGTCTCCGTCCCTGCGGAGTAAGCTTGCGAGCGCGTAAGGGTGCGGGCGTCGTGACCACGCGGATGCGTTGCCTCGTCGCCGCTGCGGTTCTCGCGGCCCTCGCGTTTGCCGCTGCGCCCACGCCCGGAGCCGACGCGGCGTCCTGCCCGCCCGGCACCGAGCCCTTCGCCGAATACCGGCTCTTCTTCGGGCGCAGCCAGGGCGAGGTGGAGGTGGTGAGCGAGGACGAGTGGCGCGCCTTCGTCGCAGAAGAGGTCACGCCGCGGTTCCCCGACGGCCTCACCGTGCTCGATGCCGCCGGGCAATGGCGCGACGGCTCGGGCACGATCGTGCGGGAGCGCACCAAGCTCCTGCTCGTCCTCGCTCCGCAAGGCGATGACGCCATGCAGCGCACGGATGAGATCGCCGACGCGTACAAGCGCGCCTTCGGCCAATCGAGCGTACTCCGCGTCGTGACCGAGGCCTGCGTCTCGTTCTAACCGGTTTCGGGATCACCGGTGCCGGAGCGGATGTACTTGGTTTGATCCGCAGGCCTGAGCTTTGACTCTTCCGTAACTGAACTATATAAGCCCCTGTAATGGATGCGATGTTGGATTCGGCATCGGACGCAGGTGGGGGTTCACGTTGGTAGCGACCGCCGAACGCGAAGCACGCGCGCCGCTCCTGCCCTCGGGCTCGGGTCCCTTCTTCGCCCGCCGATTGAGTGAGTTGGCCGGGCTCGCGCTCGGCGCGCTTGCGGCCGTCATGGCGATCGCGCTGGCCACATATTCCGCTGCCGATCCCTCCTTCAACAGCGCCAGCGGAGGCGCTCCCGCCAATTTGATCGGCCGCCCCGGCGCCTACGGCGCCGACCTTCTGCTGCAGTGGCTCGGCCTCGCCGCAGCCTTGGTGCCGGCGATTCTGGCGGCCTGGGCCTGGGCTCTGCTCAGCCATCGCGGGCTCACGCGGCGTCTGGTGCGCTTCGCGCTCGCTCTGGTCTCCGTCCTGCTCGCCGCAGTCGGTTGCGCGTCGCTGGGCATCGCCGATTGGCCGGCTGCGGCAGGCGCCGGCGGGGCCGCCGGCGAGCTCGTCCTGTCCGCGCTGGGCTCAGCAGGGCTCGGCGACGCCAGCGGAATGACTGCCGCCGGCATCGGTGCGGTTTTCCTGGTCGCCGCCGCGGTTGCGTTGGTCCTCGCGCTCGGCGTGCCGTGGCGCGAATGGCGCGCGCTGTTTCGGGGCGCCTTTTGGCTCGTGCGCCACACCGTCGGCTGCGTCATATGGTTCGCCCGCGCTGGATACGGCAGGGACGGGGATCGCGCGGCCGACGTCGAGCACGAAGAGGATATCGCTCCCACGCGCAAATCGCGCCGCTTCACTCGGTCCGCCGAAAAGACGGAACGTCGGCGCGAGCCAAGCCTGCTGCCTGTGGCACCGGCCGGAGTGGAGAAACAGCCGGCCGAACCCAGCATCGTCGAGAAGCCTCGACGCAAGGTGAAGCCCGGCAAGCGGGAAAAGAAGGAGCGCCAGCCCGACCTCGATCTCGAGGACAACGCGGAGTACACGCTGCCGGCGCTCGCCCTTCTCGCTGACGCAGGCGGTGCCAGCACGACAACCGGCGCGAGCGAAGAGGCGCTCAGGCAAAATGCGGAGATGCTGGTCTCCGTGCTCGAGGATTTCCGGGTGTTCGGCGAGATCACCCAGGTCAGGCCCGGGCCCGTGGTCACGCTCTACGAGCTCGAACCGCAGCCGGGCACGCGTACCTCTCGGGTGATCGGGCTCGCCGACGACATCGCGCGCTCGATGAGCGCGATTTCGGTGCGCGCCGCGACGATCCCCGGGCGCAGCGTCATCGGAATCGAGCTCCCCAACAGCCAACGCGAGACCGTGCTGCTGCGCGAGCTGCTGGCGAGCGCCGCCTACGAGAGCACCGAGTCAAGCCTCACGCTCGCGCTCGGCAAGGATATCGGCGGCAACCCGGTGGTGGCCGATCTCGCGCGCATGCCCCACCTGCTGGTCGCCGGCACCACCGGCTCGGGCAAGTCGGTCGCGATCAACAGCATGATCCTGTCGCTGCTCTATCGGCTGCCGCCGGACCAGTGCAAGCTGATCCTGATCGACCCCAAGATGCTGGAGCTCTCGGTCTACGACGACATCCCGCACCTGCTCACGCCGGTGGTGACGGAGCCGGCCAAGGCGGTGGTCGCGCTGAAGTGGACGGTGCGGGAGATGGAGTCCCGCTACAAGGCGATGTCGAAGCTCGGGGTGCGCAACATCTCGGGCTACAACAAGCGGCTCGCCGAAGCCCGCGCGAAGGGCGAGCAGCTCACCTGGCGGGTCAACGTCGGCATGGATGCCGAAACCGGCGCGCCGATCCACGAAGAATTCGAGATCGACCTCACGCCGATGCCGTTCATCGTCGTCGTCGTGGACGAGATGGCCGA
>JAPPKP010000347.1 GCA_028819955.1 Rhodospirillaceae bacterium
AGCGGCGTGGTGGAGAGCAGCCCGCCGGCGCCGCCGATGGCGATCATCCGCCCCATCCAGGTGCTGAAGGAGGCGGCGGGCGCCCATTGGCCGAAGAGGAAGAGCGAGCCCATCAGGACCACCGAGCAGCCGATGCCGAGCAGCAGGCGGCCTGCAATCAGCATGGCCTCGCCGTCCGCGAGGCCGTAGAGGATCGAACCCGCGATCGCGGCGGTGAGCACAACCGGCGCGGTGCGGCGCGCGCCGAAGCGGTCGAACAGCATGCCCACCGGAATCTGCGCCGCGCCGAAGGAGAGGAAGAACATGCCGGTGAGCAGGCCGAGCGCCTCAGGCGAGAGGCCGAACTCGGCGCTCAGCGTCTTGGCGATGACGGCGTTGGAGGCCCGGAAGAACTGGCTCAGCACGAACACCGCGCCGAAGCAGACGACGATGGCGACCAGCGGATGAAGCAGGCCGGGGCGCGTTTCGTCGCTTCCTCGCGGGATGTCAGCCGGCGAGCGCATCGATCCCCCAGCCAGCCAGCGCGCCCAGGATCACCACGGCCCAGGGCGGCACCTTCCAGAACGCGAGGAGCACGAAGGCGGCGAGCCCGAGCGCGAGGTCGGCGGGCGTGCGGACGCCGCCGGTCCAGATCGGGTCGTAGAAGGCCGCACCGAGCAGGCCGACGACAGCCGCGTTGACGCCGAGCATCGCGCGCCCCGCCAGCGCGATGCGTCGCAGCCGCTCCCAAAAGGGGAGCGCCCCCACCACGAGGAGGAACGAGGGCAGGAAGACCGCGCCCAGGCAGAGCAGGCCGCCCAGCACGCCGCCCGGCCCGATCCCCGCGACCGCGCCGAGGTAGGCGGCGAAGGTGAAGAGCGGCCCCGGCACCGCCTGGGCCGCGCCGTAGCCCGCGATGAAGGTCTCGTTCGCGACCCAGCCGGGCGGCATCACCTCCGCCTGCAAGAGCGGCAGCAGCACGTGGCCGCCGCCGAAGACCAGCGAGGCGGAGCGGTAGAAGCCGTCCACCAGTTGCAGCGCCTCCGCCGGCCACGCGGTGGCGAGAATCGGAAGTGCTGCGAGCAGCGCGAGGAAGAGGACGAGCAGCAGGATCGCCAGGCGCCGATCCACGGCGATGCCGAGCGAGTTGTCGGAATCATCGCCGGCCCGGCGCAGGATCAGCAGGCCCGCGAGCGCGCCCGCGGCGATGATCGCGACATGCGTGACGACCGAGGGTGCCAGCACCGCCGCGATGGCGGCGAGCACCGCCACCGTGGCACGCGGTGCGTCGGGGCAGAGGCTGCGCGCCATGCCCCAGATGGCCTGCGCCACCACCGCAGCCGCGACCACCTTCAAGCCTTGCAGGGCGCCAGCGGGGATCGCGTCCTCGTAGGCTGCGACGCCGTAGCCGAAGGCCACCATGAGGACCGCCGAGGGCAGTGTGAAGCCGACCCACGCCGCCACCGCGCCGGGCAGCCCCGCCTTCGCGAGCCCGATGCCGATGCCGACCTGACTCGAAGTCGGCCCCGGCAGCATCTGGCAGAGCGCGACGAGATCGGCGTAGGCGCGGTCCTCGATCCAGCGACGGCGGGTGACGAAGGCCTCGCGGAAGTAGCCGATGTGGGCCACCGGCCCGCCGAACGAGGTCAGCCCCAGCATGAGGAAGGCCGCGAAGACGAGCGCCGCGGGCTTGCGCCCCGCGCCATTTGCGCCGCTGTCGTCGCGCCTGCTCCCGCTCATGGGGACCGGGAATACGCCATTTCGCTGGCGCAGACACGTGAAGCCGCCGCCCCGACTTGGGCTCGCCCTCAAACTTTGCCGGACCGGGTGATACGCTCGCCGCAGCGGATCATGCGGAGGCGGCGAAATAGCACGTCATGACGGACGAATTAGCGCACGCATCGCCCTTCGAGGCGGCGCACTGGGACCTCGCGCCGGGACGGACGGCGCTCGTCGTGATCGACGCGCAGAACGATTTCCTTCACGCGGACGGCTGGTATGCGACGCAGGGCATCGACATCGGCCACATGCAGCGCTGCATCGAGCCGCTGAAGGCGCTGCTCGCTGCGGTGCGAGCCAAAGGCATCCCCATCGTCTGGACCCGCCACGGCATCAGGGGCGCCGAGGACGGCGGGCCGTTCATACAGCTCCGCCCCTTCCTCAAGGACGGCGGCCTCAGGCGCAAGACCTGGGGCTGGGAGGTCCTGGCCGATCTGGAACCCCAGCCGGAGGACTGGTACGTCGCGAAGACGCGGCTCAGCGCCTTCTACGGCACCGACCTGGAGGTGGTGCTGCGGGGCCTGCAGGCGGAGACGGTGCTGATGAGCGGCGTGCTCACCAATCAATGCGTCGCGGCGACGTCCAAGGACGCCATGTTCCGCGACTTCAAGCCAATCGTGATCGAGGAGTGCACGGGGACCACCGTGCCGCACCTGCATGAGCCGGCCATCGAGATGATGCGTGTGGGCTGGGCCGAGGTGCGCGACCTCGAATCCACGCTCAGCGAGATCAGGCAGATGGCGCCAACGCGTGTGGAGGACCCCCGGTAATGGCTCAGGATCTTCCCCGTTCGGCTCGGGTGGTCATCGTCGGCGGTGGGGTGGTGGGCTGCTCCATCGCCTATCACCTGGCGCGCGCCGGTGTGTCCGACGTGGTGTTGCTGGAGCGCCGCGAGCTCACCTGCGGCACCACCTGGCACGCCGCCGGCCTCATCGGCCAGCTTCGCCCCTCCAAGCGCATGACCGAGCTCGCCAAGTACACGGCCGAGCTCTACACGGGCCTCGAAGCCGAGACCGGTCAGGCGACCGGCTTCAAGCAGAACGGCTCGATCTCGCTTGCCACCCACGAGGGCCGCTTCGAGGAGCTGAAGCGCAGCGCCTCCATGGCCAAGGTGTTCGATCTCCGCGTCGACGTGCTCGGCCCGGACGAGATCAAGGAGCGCTACCCGCTGATCGCGGTCGACGACGTGGTGGGCGGCATCTTCATCCCGTCAGACGGCCAGGCCAACCCGATCGACGTGAGCCGCGCGCTCGCCAAGGGGGCCCGGGGCGGCGGCGTGCTGATCCGCGAGAACGTGCCCGTCACCGCTATCCGCCACGACGGCGAGCGAATCACTGGCGTCGAGACGCCGGAAGGCCCGACTGCGGCAGAGACCGTGGTGCTCTCGGCCGGCATGTGGACCCGCGAGCTTGCGGCCACCATCGGCGTTCATGTGCCGCTCCACGCCTGCGAGCACTTCTACGTGATGACCGATCCGTTCGAGGGCGTGACGCCGGACCTGCCGGTGCTGCGCGATTACGACGGCTGCGCCTACTACAAGGAGGACGCGGGCAAGATCCTGCTCGGCGCCTTCGAGCCCGACGCCAAGCCCTGGGGCATGGACGGCATCCCCGAGGACTTCTGCTTCGACCAGCTGCCCGACGACTTCGAGCACTTCGAGCCGGTGCTGACGCACGCGCTGAAGCGCATGCCGGCGCTGGCGGACGCCGGCATCCAGACCTTCTTCTGCGGGCCCGAGAGCTTCACGCCGGACGACCGCTATCATCTCGGCGAGGCGCCGGGGCTCGCCGGCTGCTACATCGCCGCCGGGTTCAACTCCATCGGCATCCAGTCGGCCGGCGGCGTGGGGAGGGTGCTGGCCGAATGCATCAAGACCGGCCGGCCGCTCCTCGACATGTGGGACGTGGACATCCGCCGCAACCTGCCCTTCCAGACTAACCGACGCTACCTGCGTGAGCGGGTGAGCGAGACCCTGGGTCTCCTCTACGACGACCACTGGCCCTTCCGCCAGTTCGCGACCGCGCGGGGCGTGCGCCGCTCGCCCTTCCACGATCGCCTGGCGGCGCGCGGCGCCTGCCACGGCGAGGCCTTCGGCTGGGAGCGGCCCAATTGGTACGCGGCGGAAGGCATGGAGCCCCGCTACGAATACAGCTTCGGCCGGCAGAACTGGTTCGACGCCTCGGCGGCGGAGCACCGCGCGGTGCGTGAGGGCGTGGGCCTCTTCGACCAGACCTCCTTCGCCAAGTTCCGTCTGCAGGGTCGCGACGCCGCGAAGGTTCTGGGGCGGGTCTCCGCCAACGAGGTGGACGTGCCGCCGGGCCGTATCGTCTACACCCAGTGGCTCAACGATGCGGGCGGCATCGAGGCCGACCTCACCGTCACCCGGCTCGCAGAGGACGACTACCTGATCGTGACCTCGGGCGAGTTCCAGGTGCGGGACGCCCTCTGGCTCACGCGCCACGTCCCGGACGGCGCCCATGCGGTGCTCACCGATGTCACCTCGGGCCTCGCCGTGCTCGGCGTCATGGGCCCGCGTGCGCGCGACCTGCTGCAATCCTTGAGCCCCGACGACCTCGGCAACGAGGCGTTCCCCTTCGGCACCAGCCGGGAGATCGAGCTTGGTCTGGGGTACGCCCGCGCCTCGCGCATCACCTACGTGGGCGAGCTCGGCTGGGAGCTCTACATCCCGACCGAGTTCGCGGCCGGCGTCTACGACGCGCTGGTGGACGCCGGGGAGGACGTGGGGCTCCGCCACGTCGGCATGCACGCCATGAACTCGCTCAGGATCGAGAAGGCCTACCGGCACTACGGCCACGACATCTCCGACGCCGACACGCCGCTGGAGGCCGGCCTCGGCTTCGCGGTCAAGCTCGACAAGTCTGGGGGCTTCATCGGCCGCGACGCCCTGCTACGCCAACGGGAGGACGGCGTGCGCCAGAGGCTGGTCCAGTTCCTGCTCGAAGACCCCGCGCCGCTGCTCTACCACAACGAGCCGATCTGGCGGGACGATGCCATCTGCGGCTACGTGCGCTCCGGCATGTACGGCCACACCCTCGGCGGTGCCGTGGGGCTCGGCTATGTGGAGAATGACGGCGGCGTGGACGCGGACTACGTGACCGCCGGCCGCTACGAGATCGAGGTCGCGGGCGTCCGCTACCCGGCCAAAGCCTCCCTCCGCCCCCTCTACGACCCCAACTCCAAGCGCATCAAAGCCTGACGCACCGGACAACGGCGCGTCAGAAAGCGTACCAGCCGCACTATGCGGCCAGCGCCCACTCCCCCCGAGGTCCGCTGGAGAGCGCAAAGGTCAGCTGTTGCTCTCGGTCCAACGCATCCTCGCGGTCGGCGATGCGACGCAGGACGTCTCGGAGCTTCTCGTCGGCGGCATCGCCGTGCTCGAGATAGAGCCGCCTGATGAGTGCTTCCGCCGCTCTCGGGCAGCTGGTCTTCTCGGCCTCCCACCTGTGGACGGTCTGCTCGCTCACGTCCAGCAGGTGCGCCAGCGTCGCCTGAGACATGAGCATCTCCTGACGTAGGAATCTCAGCTCCTTGCCGCTCAGGTCCTTCTTGTGGCGGCTCAAGTGCATACCGATCGCCCGATGAAGTGCATCGATGTCCTTGATCGCGATGGTCTTCCCGCGCGGGGACGCGTTCCATTCGAACCCGTTCATCAGAAAGACATGGTCCAAACCGCACTCCGTGTAGTGGTATCGCTCGTCAGGCATGGACATCACTCCGGTCTTCGCCGTCACCACGTCGTGATGCATTCGATGTGATCGGCGCACACCGCCACGATCACGTTGACGCGTTGCCCTGCGACCTTGCGGCGCATGTGGATCCGCCAATCGCCGAACTCGTCCAACTCGGGGTGCCCGACCGCTCTACCGGACCGCAGTACCTCCAGAACCAGCCGCATGGCGATGCCCCGCTCCCTCATGCGCCGCCTGAAATGGGGCTCGCCCATGCGGACGTTCAATGTGTCCGCCAAAGCAAGCGAATGAACGCGGCTCACCAGTTGATCTGCCGATGGGGCCTCTGCCCCTGACCTGGAAAAGGGTACAAACGGTGAGTCCGACACAACCTACCAATATGGTAGGTTCGGCCACTTGTCAAGACGAGCACGCAAGCCCTTCGGAGAGAGGTCCGCGTGATCTCCCGACGACCACGACCTGCTCCCTCTGCGGTCGCCAGGCCCGGCCACTTTGCCCGTGCGTCACTGACGGGCGACACTGGGCGGGCAACTCATCCACAGGGGAGAGACGGATGGCGTGGGACTACATCATCGTTGGCGCGGGCTCGGCCGGGTGCGTGCTGGCGCATCGGCTCTCGGCCAAGCCGGGGAACAAGGTCCTGCTGCTGGAAGGCGGCGGCAACGATACCTCGCCCCTCGTTCGGATTCCCGCCGGCGAGATCAAGGCCATCCTCAACCCCCGCTTCAACTGGATGTACATGAGCGAGCCCGACCCCTCGCTCAACGGGCGCGACGCCATGTGGCCGGGCGGCAAGGTGCTCGGCGGGTCGAGCTCCATCAACGGCATGATCTACCTGCGCGGCCAGCACGAGGACTACGACGACT
>JAPPKP010000247.1:0-1829 GCA_028819955.1 Rhodospirillaceae bacterium
GAGGCGATCCGCCGCGCCGAGGCGGTCAACGGCACGCTCAACTTCCTCACCTACAAGGCCTACGAGGAAGGCCGCAAGATGGCGGCCGACCCAGCGCTCCCCGACGGCCCCTTCAAGGGCGTGCCCTGGCTCGTGAAGGAGATCGCGACCGACTGGACCGGTCTGCAGAACACCAACGCATGCCCCTACTTCAAGGACATCGTGTCGACGAGCGACAACGAGCAGGTGAGACGCGTCAAGCAGGCGGGCTTCGTGCTGCTCGGCAAGTCCAACTCGCCGGAGGCCGGGTGGGCGCTCTCCACCGAGCCCAAGATGTACGGCGCGACCCGCAATCCCTGGGACACGACACGCACGCCCGGCGGCTCCTCCGGCGGCTCGGCGGCGGCGGTGGCCGCCCGCGTGCTGCCGCTGGCCGAGGCGAGCGACGGCGGCGGCTCGATTCGCACGCCCGCGTGCCATTCCGGCCTCGTCGGCCTCAAGCCCGCGCGCGGGCGCATCACCATGGCGCCGGGTGCCGACTTCTGGTACGGCGGCGTGACCTTCCTCTGCGTCTCGCGCTCGGTCCGCGACACGGCGGCTTTCTTCGACACCGTGGGCGGCCCCCTCCCCGGCGATCCCTACTACGCGGTGATGCCGGAGACCCCCTACCTCGACGAGATCGGCAAGGACCCGGGCTCGCTCTCGATCGCCATGGTCACCGCCTCGCCCGAGGGCTGCACCCCGGTGGACCCAGAAGTGCGCGAGGGGATCGAGAACACCGGTAAGCTGCTGGAGAGCCTCGGCCACCGGGTCACGCCCGAGACGGCGCCCTACGACTTCTGGCCGCTCTACGACTGCTACATGCGGATCGGCGCCGTAGTCACAGCGGCCTGGTTCGATGGCTCTGCCGAGCTCATCGGCCACACCCTCGGGCAGGACGAGACTGAGAACCTCTATTGGACGACGATCCAGCGGGGCCGCGGAATCTCGGCGGTCGACCACCACAACGATGTCGCGCAACTTCGCGCCATGTGCCGCGACATCGTGGGCCGCATGGCCGCCTACGACGCATGGCTTTGCCCCGTGGTGCCGATGGTGCCGCGCACGATCGGGTATTACGACATGTCGCGCGATTGCGACGACTACAACGCCAACATCATGGGACCGGACTGCGCCTTCACCCAGCCCTTCAACGCCACCGGGCTTCCCGGCATCTCGTTGCCGCTGCATTGGACAGCGGACAGCCTGCCGGTGGGCTCCCAGTTGGTCGGGCGCGATCTCGACGAAGCGCTGCTGTTCCGCCTCGCCGGCCAGCTCGAACAGGCGCAGCCCTGGGCGGATCGCGTGCCCCCGGTCAACGCTGGCACGTGACCGCTCCTTTTGATTGACAGGACCAAGAGACACCACGGGAGACCTAGACCGATGAGAAAACCACTCAGCCTGCTCACGGCAGCGGTTGCAGCGATGGCGCTGGCGACGGCGGCCCATGCCGAGACCCTCAAGGTCGGCATGATCACGACCCTTTCCGGCGGCGGTGCCGCGCTTGGCATCGACGTGCGCGACGCTTTCATGCTCGCCATCAAGCAAGCAGACGCCGATATCGAGGTGATCGTGGAGGACGACCAGCGCAAGCCAGACATCGCCGTCCAGCTCGCCGACAAGATGGTTCAAAGCGACAAGGTCGATGTGCTGACCGGCATCATCTGGTCCAACCTCGCCATCGCCGTCGTGCCGGCGGTGGTGCAGCAGGGCAAGTTCTACCTCTCGCCCAACGCAGGGCCCTCGCTGCTCGCCGGCGAACGCTGCCACGAGAATTACTTCAACGTCGCCTGGCAGAACGACAATCTGGC
>JAPPKP010000247.1:1929-6328 GCA_028819955.1 Rhodospirillaceae bacterium
GCGAACGCTGCCACGAGAATTACTTCAACGTCGCCTGGCAGAACGACAATCTGGCGGAGGCCGCCGGCGGCTACGCCAACGACGCCGGCTACTCCAACAGCTTCCTGCTCGCGCCCAACTATCCCGCCGGCCGGGACATGCTGACCGGCTACAAGCGCTTCTATAAGGGCGCCGTCGCCGACGAGGTCTACACCAAGCTGGGTGCGAACGAATACGCGCCCGAGATCGCGCAGATCCGGGCCTCCGGCGCCGACAGCGTGTACTTCTTTCTGCCGGGCGGCATGGGAATCGCCTTTCTCAAGCAGTACGCCCAGTCCGGCCTCGACACCCCGCTCGTCGGGCCCGCCTTCTCCTTCGACCAGGGCATCCTGCAGGCCGTCGGCGAGGCAGCGATGGGCGTGAAGAACACCTCGCAGTGGAACAAGGACATCGACAATCCGACCAACAATGCCTTCGTCGAGAGCTTCCAGGCCGAATTCGGTCGCCTGCCCTCGCTCTACGCGAGCCAGGGCTTCGACACGGCGAACCTGCTGATCTCGGCCATGGGCAAGGCGAGCGTCTCGGATGCCGACGCGTTCCGCGATGCCCTCAGGGCTGCCGACTTCAAGTCCACCCGGGGCGACTTCGCGTTCGCGTCCAACCATCACCCGATCCAGGACATCTACGTCCGCGAAGTGATCAAGGAAGGCGACGTCTACACCAATAAGATCGTAGCCACCGCCATGACCGATCACGCCAACGCCTATATCGACGACTGCCAGATGTAGCCTGCTGAAGCAGAAGGAACGGGCCGCTCAGCGCGGCCCGTTCCGTTGTTCCTGACTGTTATACGGCCTACGTCGCACCATTCAACTGTTCCACGGGTTCAAGACATCCACCCCCGCGGTCGCGAAGTCGGATTCGTTGCGCGTGACGATTGCGAGGCAGTGCCGGATAGCGGTCGCGGCGATGAGGCTGTCGATAGCGGGAATCGGCCTGGGCAGGCGGGCCATCAGACGACCCCATTCGTCCGCGACGCCGGCATCCACCGGCAGGACCCGATCTTCGAACCACGCAGGCAACGCCGTTTCGAGCCACGTGACGATCCGTGCGCGTCGGCGACCACCCTCGAGCTTCTCCACGCCCTTCCGGATTTCGCCGAGCGTCAGGACACTCACGAACAGCGCTTCCGGCGACGCGGCATCGAACCAGTCGCAGACGTTTTTCGACGGTTTCGGCTTGACCAGTTCGGAGAGTGCGCAGGTGTCGATGAGGAAGCTCACAAATCGACGTCGCGCGGTGGCGCTCGGTCGCGCTCGACAGTGAGCTCGGTACCTGCCAGCGGAGATGCTCGCATGAACGCGGTCAACGAGGGCTTTCGGCTACGGAGACGGTCGTAATCGTTCGCGGAGAGCAGCACCGCCGCCCGCCGCCCTCGCACAGTAATCGTCTGCGGCCCGCCCTCGTCGGCGCCGCGCATCAACTCACTGAAGCGCGCCTTGGCTTCCTGCACCTGCCACGTCGCCATATCACGTGCTCCTGACCAGTCTGACCAGAGTGTCGGCAGGAAGTGCGTTCGACGCAAGCCCTACCTCGTCGGGCGCTCAAGATGGTAAGTGGTTCACATGCCTCTGAAGTCAAACGCACGGGGACGGGAGGTCGCGAGCGACACGCGAACCGAGTCGCCGCCCGCCGAGCCTCGGGCGTGACCGGGTCACCGACTTGACGGTCTCGCTCATCGTCGAGCAGTTGCTGAACGGCCTGCAGTTCGGCGTCATGCTGTTTCTGATGGCGGCGGGTCTGACGCTGATCTTCGGCGTCATGGGCCTCATCAACCTCGCTCACGGCTCGTTCTACATGATCGGCGCCTTCGCCTGCGCCGCCGTCGCGGCCGCGACCGGCTCCTACTGGGTGGGGCTCGCGGCGAGCCTCGCGGCCGCGGCCGCGGCCGGCGCCCTCGTCGAGGTCGCCGTCATCCGCCGGCTCTACCGTCGCGACCACCTCGATCAGGTGCTCGCGACCTTCGCGCTGATCCTGGTCTTTTCCGAAGGCACGCGCTGGGTGTTCGGCTCCTTTCCGCTCTATCTCACGGTGCCCGATTTCCTGTCGGGGCCGGTGGCGCTCCCCGGCGGCATCGATTACCCGCTTTTCCGCTTTGCGATCATCGTGGTCGGGGTGCTGATCGCGGGCGGGCTCTTTCTCCTGATCGCGCGAACGCGCCTCGGCATCCGCATCCGCGCCGGGGAATCTGACCGGGAGATGATCGCCGCCCTCGGTGTCGATATCCGCAAGCTCTACACCACCGTGTTCGCCCTCGGCGCGGCGCTGGCCGGTTTCGCAGGGGCGCTGGTCGGCACGATCCAGTCGGTGCAGGTTGGCATGGGCGAGCCCGTGCTGATCCTCGCTTTCGTCGTGATCATTATCGGCGGGCTGGGCTCCATCGGCGGCGCGCTGCTGGGCGCGATCCTGGTGGGCCTTACCGACACGCTCGGGCGCTTCCTGCTACCGGTGCTGTTCGATACGTTTATGGACTCGTCGAGCGCCAACAACGTCGGCTCGGCGCTCGCGTCGATGCTCATCTACATCCTGATGGCGCTGGTGCTGTTCCTGCGCCCGACCGGCCTGTTCGGCACGAGGTCGCACTGATGACTCGCGAGGCGGCCATCAGTCTCCTGATCGCGGCGGGGCTCCTTGCCGCGCCGCTGCTCGGCAACGCCTTCGACGAGCCCTTCGTCATCACGCTGGCGACCAAGGTGGCAATCCTGGGGCTTGCCGGCACCGGGCTCAATATCGCCCTCGGCTACGGCGGTATGGTCTCGCTCGGCCACGCGGCGTTCTTCGGGCTCGGTGGCTACGCGGCAGGCATCCTCGCGAGCCACGCGCTCAATTACGAGCCGCTCTTCACCGCTCCGCTCCTGGTCGAAGGCACGACGCAGATGCTGATCATCTGGCCTGTCGCCATCGTGGTCAGCGGCGTTGCGGCGCTGGTGATCGGCGCGCTCTCCCTGCGCACCACCGGTGTCTTCTTCATCATGATCACGTTGGCCTTCGCCCAGATGGTCTACTACTTCGCCATCTCGTGGCCGGCCTATGGCGGCGAGGACGGGCTCTCGATCTACATCAGGAACGAGTTCCCCGGCCTCAACACGCTCAACCCGCTCCACTTCTTCGCCGTCTGCTACGTGCTGCTCATCCTTGCGATCGGCTTCTCCTTCCTGCTCTCGCAGTCGCGCTTCGGACTCGCGCTCAACGGCGCGCGGCAGAATGCAACACGGCTGGCGACCGTCGGTATCAGCCCCTTCCGCGTGAAGCTCACCGCCTTCGTGATCTCGGGCATGATGGCGGGGCTCGCCGGCGCGCTTTACGCCGACCTCAACCGCTTCGTCAGCCCGTCGATGCTGTCGTGGCACACCTCGGGCGAGATCATGGTCTTTGTGATCCTGGGCGGCACGCGACGGCTGTTCGGCCCTGTCGCCGGGGCCACGCTCTACATCGTGCTGGAGAATACGTTGGGCGACGTCAGCGAGCACTGGCTGTTGCTGTTGGGCGCGCTTCTCGTGGCGCTGGTGCTGTTCGCGCGCGGCGGCGTGATCGGCATTCTCGCAGGCCAGCCCCGCCATGCCTGAGCCGATCCTCCAGACCGAGAAGCTGTCGAAGCGCTTCGGTGCGGTGGTCGCGAGCGACGCGGTGTCGCTCGACCTCGTGCCCGGCGAGATTCATGCGCTGATCGGGCCGAACGGGGCCGGCAAGTCCACCGTCATCAAGCAGATTGCGGGCGAGATCCGCCAGGACAGCGGCTCGATCCGCTTCGCCGGCCGCGACATCGACCGCCTGGACATGGTGACCCGCGCCAGGCTCGGGCTGGCGCGGACCTTCCAGGTCTCGTCCATCGCGCCGGAGTTCTCGGCACTGCAGAACGTCATGCTGGCGGTCCAGTCGGTGGAGCGGAAGACCTTCCGCTTCGTCAAGCCGGTGCTCAAGGACACCTCCCTGGCCGAACAGGCGATGTCCCATCTCGTGCGCCTCCTGCTCGACGACAGGGCCGAGATTCGCGCGGGCGACTTGTCGCATGGCGAGAAGCGGGCGCTCGAAATCGCCATCGCGCTCGCGCTGCGGCCCAAGGCGTTCCTGCTCGACGAGCCCATGGCGGGGATGGGGCCGGAAAACACGGCGAAGCTGATCGAGATTCTCGACGGGCTGCGGGAGGAGGCCCCAATCCTGCTGGTCGAGCACGACATGGACGCGGTCTTCGCCCTTGCGGACCGCATCTCGGTCATCGTTTACGGCCGCATCATCGCGAGCGGCACGCCGGAGCAGATACGCGCCAACGAGGAGGTGCGCCGCGCCTACCTCGGGGACGAAGGCCATGACGGCGCTGCTTGAGGTCGCGGGCATCACCGCCTTCTACGGCACCTCGCAG
>JAPPKP010000138.1 GCA_028819955.1 Rhodospirillaceae bacterium
AGCACGCCGCCCATGAAGTGCCGGCAGGTGTCGTTGATGTGCTGCGGCTCGTCCGGCGCCGCGAAGGCGTTGTTGCCGTCGCCATCCACCAGAGACATGTGGATGTGGCAGGAGTTGCCGGTCATCTTGTCGAACGGCTTGGCCATGAAGGTGACGCGGCGGCCCATCTGCATCGCCGCCTCCTTCATGGTGGCGCGGAAGAGGTGCCCGTCGTCGCCCATCTCGCGCACCGGCCGGTGGCGTATGCTCACCTCGTACTGGCCGGGCCCCCACTCGTAGTGGCTGCATTCGAGCTCCCCGTGGGCGGCGACCGCGTCGAGCAGCGAATACTCCTCGGCAAGGAACTGAGTGCGCTTCTGCATCGAGTAGCACTGCAGCCCGGAATCGAGCCTCTGGTGCTCGTCGTCGAGGAGGAAGAACTCGAACTCCGGTGCGCAGCGGGCGCCGTAGCCCATCGACTCCATGCGCTTGGCCACGCGGTGCAGCACGTTGCGGGGCTCGCCCTCGACCAGGCGCCCGTCGGGCCATTTCATCGTGCCCATGACCAGCGCGGTGTCGGGCTCGTGGCGCAGGATGCGCAGGCTCGAGAGGTCCGGTACGGCGAGGAAGTCGGCGTAGCCGATGTTCTCGCCGTAGTCGGTGCCCAGCACCACGTTGGCGCCGATGTCGAAGGCCATGACCGTGGCACAGAAGGCGATGCCGTGGTGCATCGTGCGCTCGAAGTGGGCGACATCCATCGCCTTGCCGCGGGAGACGCCGCCGTAGTCGCAATACTCGACGCGGACGCGCTGGACGCCGTTGGCGCGCAGCCAGTCGATGACCCGATCGCTCGTGCCCGTGAAGCGCACAGGGCCCGTTGCCGCCTCGCTCATTTCTCGACGCTCCCGTTGGTCGGCTCGCGGGGCCGTAACATACCGGCAGAGTTGCGCGCCTCAAAGCAGGGGCGGTGAAACCGGGTTGTCATGAGGTGAGCAGCAGACTACGATGCGCATGAAAATCGTTCGCGTTTGCAGGTCGAATCCGGCAGGGAGGCACGTCGATGCGTGGGATTGCGGTCGCTGCTCCTGGCGCGCGCGCGGTCCGCGCGGGGCGTGGGGTGCTGGCGCGCATCGGGGCCGCAATGCGGTCGCCGGCGCGCGCCCGTGCGCTGGGCGCGCTCGCTGGACTTGCCGCGCTTGCCGGCTTCGCCTGGGCGGCGGGTGACGCGCAGGCGGCGGATGAGCTCAACCTCTATTCCCACCGGCAGCCCTTCCTGATCGAGCCCTTCCTCGAGGCCTTTACCGCCGAGACCGGGATCAAGGTCAACGTGGTCTACGCCTCCAAGGGTCTCGCCCAGCGGCTCCAGGCCGAGGGCAGGAACAGCCCGGCCGATGTGGTGCTGACCGTGGATATCGGGCGCCTCGCCATCTATGCGGACAAGGACCTGCTGGCGCCGGTCGAGTCCGCGGTGCTGACAGAGGCGGTACCGGCCCATCTGCGCGATCCCCAAGGGCGCTGGTTCGCGCTCTCCAAGCGGGCGCGGGTGATCGCGGTCTCCAAGGACCGCGTGCCTGCCGGTGCGATCGCGACCTACGAGGATCTGGCGGATCCCGCGTGGGCCGGGCTCATCTGTTCGCGGCCCGGCAGCCATGTCTACAACCGGGCGCTGATGGCCTCGATGATCGCCGCCCACGGGGAAGAGGGCGCCGAGGCGTGGGCCACCGGCCTCGTGGCCAACCTCGCCCGCAGGCCCCAGGGCAACGACCGGGCGCAGGTCAAGGCGATCTACGAGGGACTCTGCGACGTCGCCCTGATTAACAGCTATTATTACGGCAAGCTCTCGTCCTCGGACATCGAGGCGCAGCGGGAGTGGGCCGCGTCCATGACCATGATCTTCCCCAATCAGGATGGCCGTGGCACGCACATCAACATCTCGGGCGGCGGCGTCGCCAAGCACTCGAAGAACAAGGAGACGGCGGTGGCGTTCCTCGAGTTTCTGACCGAGAAGGACGCGCAAGTGCTCTACGGCACCGTCAACTTCGAGTTTCCCGTGAATCTCGCCGTCGAAGCCGCGCCGGGGGTTCGCGCCTGGGGCACGTTCAAGGAAGACGCGCTGCCGATCGTGCGTGTTGCCGAGCTCGCACCCGCCGCTCAACGCGTGATCGACCGCACCGGGTGGTAAGCCCGGCGCCGCGCGGAACGCGCGCGGTAGATTGGTCGCACGCGGCGCGCCGGGCCTATCTCGCCCGGCCGAATCGTTGGTTCGTTGCTGCGCTCGTGGTCGCGCTGATCATGGCGGCGCCGATCCTCTCGGTGGTCGCCGCCGCCACGCAGGACAGCGGCGGGCTCTGGGCGCACCTCTTCGCGACTGTGCTGCCACGCTACGTCGCGAACACGCTGGCGCTCATGGCGGGTGTCGGCGGGCTCAGCCTGGTGCTGGGCGTGAGCACCGCCTGGGTCGTGACGCGCTACGAGTTCCCGGGCCGCCGGGTGCTCGAATGGATGCTGGTGCTGCCCTTCGCCGTGCCGGCCTACCTTATCGCCTACGTCTACACCGACTTCCTCGATTACGCCGGGCCGGTGCAGGGCGCGCTGCGCGATGCCTTCGGTTGGCAGACTCGGCGGGACTACTGGTTCCCCGAGATCCGCTCCATGGGCGGCGCCATCGTGGTGATGGGGGCGGTGCTCTACCCCTACGTCTACATGATGGCGCGGACGGCCTTCAAGCTGACGCCGCATACGCTCTTCGAGATCGCCAGGGTGCACGACCGGGGCCTCTTTCGCACCGTCGGCCTGCCGCTGGCCAGGCCCGCCATCGCCGCCGGGCTCGCGCTCGTGCTGATGGAGACGGTCTCCGACTTCGGCACCGTGGACTACTTCGCGCTGGAGACGCTGACCCTCGGCATCTTCAACGTCTGGCTCGGCATGAACAGCCTGCCCGCAGCCGCGCAGATCGCGACGCTCGCCTGCCTCTTCGTCATTGCCATGCTGGTGCTGGAGCTCTATTCGCGCCGCCGCCGGCGCTACGTGGACACGGGCCGGCGCATGCGGAGCCTCGGACGCCAGCGTGCCCGCCCTGCCGCTGCCGCTGCCTGCCTCGCCGTCTGTCTGCTGCCGGTCACGGTGGGGTTCCTGATCCCCGTGGGCGTCCTGCTGAGCTTCGTGGTCCAGGGCTATGCGTTTGCCGACTACGGCAACGTGCTGACGGTCACGCTCAACTCGGTGTTCGTGGCGCTCGCCGTGGCGGCGCTGGTGATGGGGGCGGCGGCCCTGATGGTGGTTACCGTCGCCTACCGGCCGAGCCGCCCGCTCAAGGTGCTGGCCGGCATCGCGTCTTCAGGCTACGCCTTCCCCGGCACGATCCTCGCCATCGGCGTCGTCACCTTCGCAGGCGCGGTAGACCGCGGGCTCGACGGCCTGATCGCGGGCGTCATGGGGCTCTCGTTCGACGGTTTCCTCACCGGCGGCATCGGCCTTGTGCTGTTCGCCTGCATGGTGCGCTTCCAGGCGATCGGCTTCGGCGCGCTCACCTCGGGCATGGACCGGCTGCCGCGCAACATGGTGTCCGCCGGCCGGGTGCTCGGCCTCAGCCTGCCGGCCAATCTCTTCCGCGTGATCCTGCCGCTGCTCGGCACCTCCCTCCTCGCCGGCGGGCTGCTGGTCTTCGTCGACGTGATGAAGGAGCTGCCGATGACGCTCCTGCTCCGCCCCTTCGGCTTCGATACGCTGGCGACCCACCTCTACCAGTTCGCAAAGGACGAGCTGCTGGAGCAGGCGGCGGTGCCGGCGCTGCTCATCGTGCTTGCCGGCACCGGCCCAGTGATCCTGATGAACGAGGCCCTCCGCCGCCTGGGCGAGGGCAGGGCGGGGACGAGGAGATGAAGGATTGTGCCAAAATCTAGCACGTGTCTGCGTTCGAGCCGTTGAACGAAAATTCTAGCTGCAGCCCCGAGAAACTTGGCACAATCTTATCACGCTTTCTTCCGCGCGACTGAACAAAAATTTCAGACCAAGGATCGAGCTGACTACGATTTGCGAGATCAACCACAAAACGCGCTTCACGAAACTTTATAGTCTTCTTCTTTCTTGCGTTAACAAATTCTTCATTGTCCAACTTACTGGAAAATTGAACACTATCCTGCGCACTTTCGAATTTAAACACAGCCCCAATATGCAAACGACCTGCTGGCGTCGCAGGATCAGTAACGTAGCCCAAGAGCTGGGGCGTGAACTGCGGCTCAAGCCCGGTCTCTTCCTCTACCTCTCTTATGACACAGTTCAATATGGGATCCACCGAGTCCATGTCCTCTTCGTCAACATGCCCACCAACCATTAGCGTCCAATTCAGGCGGAGCTCCACTCGGTTAGACTTTCGAGAGCGACGAAGACAGAGTATTTTCTCATGATTAGTGACAATTCCACACGCTACGATTTGCTTCACAGAAGAGTGGTTTTCGGCCCATTGACGATCCACAAATTTCGAAAAGCTCTTTATGCGCTCCCCAACATTTCGAACAGTGTTTTCGTCCGAATGAAAAGCTCGCTGTGCGATTAGCGAAGAAATGTATTTGTTCTCAATTGAAAGAACTTTTTGTCGCATTGATTAGTTCTCTCTTCTCATTCCAATGTATCGAGCACCACTTTAGCAACTTCATATGCCGTGGTCTTCGGCGTGGTTCCAGAAGCGGTATCGATTCTCTTTATCGGATAACCGTTAGACTTCGACGCGAGCAGCTCATATTGTCTGAGCATGGCTGCAAGAATTTCTTTGTTCATGGCGGTGCCGGGCGCAGTTGTCAACTTGCTCTCATGCTCTCGTTCAAGTGAAATCTCCGGGGAGCAGGTGAATACGAATACCGTAGACACTAAGTTAGACCACTTTTCTAAAGTGGCATAGCTTTTGATGGTACTATAATCATTTTGAGAAATTTCACCTCGCTCCTGTAGCATAGCCATCCATGCAAGAGAATCAAATGGTCCTCTGTCCAATATGATGAGATCTGGATTGTCAACGTTATAGTACGCCAGCAACAATTCAGAAATGGCGTAGTTTAAGCTCCATGAGTTGAATGCAACTAAATCCTTCTTCAAATGATACGGTGTACGCTTGCTGGCGCCTTCAGTAGGAGCCCATACACGAAAACCTAGACGCTTATAGAAGTGGCTAACGATATCAATGGTAGTGGTTTTCCCGGCTTTTGGGCTGCCGGAAAATTCGATAACACTTGGATGACACACCTTGGAGCCTTCATTGCGGTTGCGAAGAACTCTCTTGGCATCTTCTGTGAGTTGGTCAAGCTCCATTTGATTAACCATTACTTCTGATCCACCATAAGTCATGAACCGACAACATCGGAGGCTTGATTTTCTTTCGTTTAATTTCGATCTACCCAAGCTTTCGTGAGGCGATTCGCGAGTGCCACACCCTACGCCAGCTCACCCCTTCGCGCTACCCCCCGGCAGCGGGCCGGCCTGCATGAACGCGTTCAGCACGTTGGCGGTCACCTGGGACGCGCTGTTGTCGCAGGCGTTGATGGGGAGGGCCTGGCCCCAGGCGATGGAGCTGGCGGACCATACGGCGCCGTCGTTGGGCGTCGTGAAGTAGGTCATGTCCGCCCGGATGCGGTGGTCCTGGGTGCCGCCCATGCCGGGGTAGTTGCAGAGGATGTCCTCCACCACCAGGGGAAAGTTGTCCGAATGCCCCTCGGATGAGGCGAGGATCAGCGTGTGCGGGGGCGTGCCGAGCGCGAGGTCGTAGCGGTCGAACTCGATGCCGGCCGCGCCGCCCACGCCGAGCCCCTGGTCGCCGATGATATCGCCGTCTACGCCATCGAAGATCCAGGACGCGGCGGGGCTCTCGGCATCCGGCATCTTGCGGTAGGGCTTGGACCGGTCCATGCCCTCGGAGGTGAAGCCGGTGCCGAGCAGCTTCTGCGGCGCCCGCCCGCGCCCGCGCCAGAGGCCGCCGCGCTCCCCGTTGCTCACCATGTAGTGCTCGCCGGGCTCGGCGGCCCAGGCCCGCGTGCCCATGTCGAGCCGGCGCACCTCCATCACGTCCATGTCGCCCGCGCGGAAGGAGACCACCCAGTAGTAGCCGTTGCCGGACAGGTACATGAGCCTGCCGCCCGACGCGAGATAGTCCTCGGTCGCGTCCATCATGCGCTCGGAGTAGTACTCGGCGTGGGTGGCGTTGATGACGACGTTGTAGGGCTCGAGGCAGGCGAGCCCCTCCTGATGCAGGTCCTCGTCGGTGATCACGTCGTAGTCGTAGCCCATGGTCTCGAGCCAGTAGACGATCGAGAGGTCGGCCGGGAACTGCCAGGGCACGAC
>JAPPKP010000154.1:0-4164 GCA_028819955.1 Rhodospirillaceae bacterium
TCGAGGACGACGGCGCCGAGGCGATCCTGCTGGGCTCGACCACCATGCACCAGGCCCACGGCCACATGGTCGAGAACCTGCCGGTGCCGGTCATCAACCCCGGCCCGCTCACCTACAAGCTCGCCGAGTGCGTGCTGGGATTGGGCCTCAGCCACAGCCGCAAGGCCTACCCCGGCCCGACCGTGCCGAAGCCCGCCATGGTGCACGCCATGATGGATGGCGCGGCGACCGTCGGCGACTGACGAGAGGAGGCTCAGAGGATGGCAGGACGACTGGAAGGCCGCGTCGCGCTCATCACCGGTGCCGGCAAGGGCCTCGGCGCGGCGATGGCGCGCGGGATGGCGGCGGAGGGCGCGCCGGTCGCGCTCAGCGACATCGAGGAGGAGGGCGGCAAGGCGCTCGCGGCCGAGCTTGCGGCAGGCGGCGCCGAGACCATGTTCATCGCCCTCGACACGACCAAGGAGGCCGATTGGGAGGCCGCGATCCCGGCCGTGATCGATCGCTTCGGTGGGCTCGACATCCTCGTCAACAACGCGGGCATCGGCATCGTCGAGCCGCTGGACGAGGTCACGCTGGAGAGCTGGCACAAGACCATGTCGGTCAACGTCGACGGCGTCTTCCTCGGCACCAAGCACGGCATGGCGGCGATGCGCGCGGGCGGCTCGATCATCAACCTCTCGTCGATCCTGGGCTTCACCAGCATTCCGGCGCTCTCCGCCTACAGTGCGTCCAAGGGTGCGGTCAGGCTCTTCACAAAGGGAGCGGCGATGGATGGCGCCAAGGACGAGCGCCGCATCCGGGTGAACTCGATCCACCCCGGCTACATCCATACCGAGATGATGGAGGCTACCTGCTACCGCGACTACGGCAGCCTGGAAGCGGGGCTGGAGGCGCTCGCCAAGCAGCACCCCATCGGGCGCGTGGGCAAGCCGGAGGACATCGCCAACGGCGCGATCTTCCTCGCGTCCGAGGAATCGAGCTTCATCACCGGCACGGAGCTCGTGATCGACGGCGGCTACCTCGCGGTGGGCGGCTACGACGTCCAGCCGTAGGGACAGAAAAACAGGGAGCCCTTGTCGTCATTCGTCGGGGAGATCGCAAAGAAACACCCCACCTCCCCCTGTCCCCCTCCCCCGAAGGCGGAGGGGGAACGTAGACGACGCCGCCCGTTCTCCCTTTCCTCCCCTCGGGGAGGAAAGGGCAGGGGTGAGGAGGGGTTCAAGCATTAGCAAGCAGAGGAGCTGACATGAACGCGGCCATCAATCGCCAGGTCACGCTCGCTGCGCGGCCAGCGGGCATGCCGAAGGTAAGCGACTTCTCGCTAGCCGAAGGGCCGGTGCCCGAGCCCCGCCACGGCCAGGCGCTGGTGCGCGTGCTCTCGCTCTCCCTCGACCCCTACATGCGCGGGCGCATGAGCGCGGCAAAATCCTATGCGGCGCCGGTCGGCATCGGCGATGTGATGACCGGGGGCGCGGTGGGCGAGGTCGTGCGCTCGGAGGCTGGGGGACTCAAGGAAGGCGACCTGGTCGAGGGCATGTTCGGTTGGCAGGAGTACGCGCTCTGCACGCGGGGCACGGCACGGGTGCTGCCGGAGTCTCCCTATCCTCCGTCCTACGCGCTCGGCATCCTCGGCATGCCCGGCGCCACCGCCTACTTCGGCCTGCTGGAGGTAGGCCGCCCGCGCCCCGGCGATACGGTGGTGGTCTCCGCGGCCTCGGGCGCGGTGGGCGCGGTGGTGGGGCAGATCGCGAAGATCGGCGGCTGCCGCGTGGTCGGCACGGTCGGCAGCGACGAGAAGGCGGCCTACATCACCGAGCAGCTGGGCTTCGACGCAGCGATCAATTACCGCACAGCGAACGACATCGGCTCGACGCTCGACGAGGCCTGCCCCGGCGGCATCGACGTCTACTTCGACAACGTGGGCGGCCCGATGACTGACGCAGTCATGCAACGCCTTGCTTTCAAGGCGCGCGTCGTGGTCTGCGGCTGCATCCACCATTACAACCTGATCGAGCCTTACCTCGGGCCGAGTCACCTGCGCCATATCCTCGTCAACCGGGCGCGGGTCGAGGGCTTCCTGGTGTTCGACTGGCTCGCCCGCTACCCCGAGGCGTTCGCACGCCTCACCGCGTGGCTCGACGCGGGCTCCATGACCTACAGGGAGCACGTGATCGAGGGGCTGGAGAACGCGCCCGAAGGGCTCGGGATGCTGTTCGAAGGGCGCAACTTCGGCAAGCTCGTGGTCAAGGTGGCGGAGCGCTGAAGCCATGGCCCAGGCGGGGGTGAGCGCGCCGGAAGCGACCGTCTGCGCCCTGATCGAGGACATCTTCGGCGCGCTGGGTTTCACCGCCCAGGAGCGCGCGGTGCTGACCGAGACCCTGCTGGAGGCGAGCCGCGCGGGCTATCACTCCCACGGGGTGATGCGCATCCCCACCTTCGCCGAAGACACCAGGGCAGGGATGATCGCGCCGGCGGTGGCGCCCATGGTGGTGCACGAGACCGCGGCGGCGACGATGATCGACGCGCGGCGCTGCCTGGGCCCCGCCTCATGCGTCTTCGCCGTGGAGCGGGCCAGCGCCAAGGCGCGTCGCGCGGGCATCGGCTGCGCCACCGTGCGCAACGGCAACGACGTGGCCCGCCTCGGCGCCTACGTCGGCGGACCGGCACGGGACGGCCTGATGACCCTGCTGCTGGTGAACGATGCGGGCGGCGGGGCCTGCGTCGCGCCCTTCGGCAGCGCGGCGCCCTTCCTCAGCACCAATCCGCTTGCCTGCGGCATACCACGCGCAGCGGGCAAGCCGCCGCTGGTGATCGACCTCTCCACCTCGGTCGTGGCGCTGGGCAAGATCAAGATGGCCGCGAACCAGGGCGAGGCCGTGCCCGAAGGCTGGCTGATCGACCGCGAGGGCCGGCCGACCACCGAGCCTGCCGGTTTTTTCCACTCGCCGCGTAGTGCCTCGCTGCTGCCGCTCGGCGGTGCGGCCGACGGCCACAAGGGTTTTTTGCTCAGCCTGATCGTCGAGGCCTTCGCGGGCGCGCTCGCCGGCGCCGGCATGAGCCGGGGCAACGAGAACGAGGACCAGGGCAACGGCCTCTTTGTGCTCGCCGCTGACCCGCAGGCGCTCGGCACGGGTGCAGAGTTCGTGCGCATGATGGAGGAGTTCGTCGCTGGGCTGGAGGCTCTGCCTCCTGCCGAGGGCAGCGATGGCGTGCGCCTGCCCGGTGCGCGGGCCGGCGGGGGACCCGGCGGTCCCTTCCCCATCGACGGGCCTACTTGGGCGCGAATCAAGGCGATCCTGGATGCGCTCTCGCTCGGCGACGACTACGACGTGACACCCGTGGTGGGCGGGGAGCCATAGCCCCCGTGAGCGATACGGGCGACGAAGCGGCGCGGAAAGAGCGGACGCAGGCCTGGTTCGAGGCGCTACGGGATGAAATCTGCGCCGCCTTCGAGGCGATCGAGGACGAGGCGGAGAGCGCAGGCGCCCGCCCCGGCCGCTTCGAACGCAAGCCCTGGGAGCGTCCGGGCGGGGGCGGCGGAGTCATGTCGCTGATGCGGGGCCGGGTATTCGAGAAGGTGGGCGTCAACGTGTCCACCGTGCACGGCACCTTCTCCGAGAGCTTCCGCCAGAAGATCGCGGGCGCGGCCGAGGACGGACGGTTCTGGGCGAGCGGCATCTCCGTCGTGGCTCACATGCGCTCGCCGCTAGTGCCGGCGGTGCACATGAACACCAGACATATCGTCACCAGCACCTGGTGGTTCGGCGGCGGCAGCGATCTCACGCCCACCTACCCGGACGAACGCGACACGGCGGACTTTCACACGGCGCTCGAGCAGGCCTGCGAAGGCCACGATGCGAGCTACTATCCGCGCTTCAAGGCGTGGTGCGATCGCTACTTCTACCTGCCTCACCGCGAGGAGGCGCGCGGTGTCGGCGGCATCTTCTACGACGACCTCAACACGGGCGACTGGGCGGCGAATTTCGCCTTCACCCAGGATGTGGGCCGCGCCTTCCTGGGGGTCTACCCCGCGATCGTGCGCCGGCGCATGGGCGAGCCCTGGAGCGAGGAACAGCGCGCGCATCAGCTCGCGCGCCGCGGCCGCTACGTCGAGTTCAACCTGCTCTACGATCGCGGCACCCGTTTCGGGCTGGAGACCGGGGG
>JAPPKP010000154.1:4174-6284 GCA_028819955.1 Rhodospirillaceae bacterium
ACACCGAGGCGATCCTGATGTCGCTTCCGCCGGAGGTGCGCTGGCCCTGAGCGGCGGCCGGCAGGGCTCTTGCCGGGCTCGCCCCGCCCTCGTAGCGTAACCGCATGCGGGAGGCGGGAAACGAAGGTGGATCGGCCGCCGCGGCGCTGCGCGGCAGGCGGATCCTGCTCGTGATCGCGGGCGGCATCGCCGCCTACAAGTGCCTCGACCTGATCCGGCGCCTGCGGGAGAACGGCGCGGAGGTGCGCTGCATCCTGACCCGCGTCGGCGCCGAATTCGTCACCCCGCTCTCGGTCGAGACCCTCGCCGGGCAGAGGGTCTACACCGACAGGCTCGCGCTTACCGAGGAAAGCGAGATTGCCCATATCCGGCTGGGGCAGGAGGCCGACGTCGTGGTGGTGGCCCCCGCGACCGCCGACATCATGGCCAAGATGGCCCACGGCATTGCCGACGACCTCGCGACCTCCACGCTGATCGCGGCCGACAGGCCCACGCTGCTGGCGCCCGCGATGAACACGCGCATGTGGCAGCAGCCGGCGACGGAACGCAACCGGGCGCGGCTCGCGGCCGACGGCGTCCGCTTCGTCGGCCCGGTCGACGGCCCGCTGGCGGAAGGAGAGAGCGGCCCCGGCCGCATGGCCGAGGTGCCGGAGATCGTGGCCGCCATTGTCGACGTTCTGGGCGCCCGCCCCGGCCCCCTCGCCGGCTTGCGTGTGCTGGTGACCAGCGGGCCGACCTATGAGCCCATCGATCCAGTGCGCTTCCTCGGTAACCGGTCCTCCGGCAAGCAGGGCCATGCCATCGCCGCGGCTTGCGCCGATGCGGGCGCCCACGTGCTGCTGGTCTCGGGCCCGACCGCCAAGCCGGCGCCGGAAGGGGTCGAGACGGTGGGTATTGAGACGGCCGAGGAGATGCTGTCGGCCTGCGAGGAGGGTCTGCCTGTGGATATCGCCATCTGCGCGGCGGCGGTCTCGGACTGGCGCGCGGCGGTGCCCCACGACCAGAAAATCAAGAAAGGGCAGGGAAAGGGCCCGCCCACCCTGACGCTTACCGAGAACCCGGACATTCTGGCCCGGCTCAGCGCCCCAGGACCGAAGCGCCCACGCCTGGTGATCGGTTTCGCCGCCGAGACGGAAGACTTGGAGGCCAATGCTGCCGCCAAGCTCGGGGCCAAGGGCTGCGACTGGATCCTGGCCAACCGGGTGGCGCAGGGCACGGTCTTCGGCGACGACGAGAACGTCGTCCATCTGCTCACGCGCGCCGGGGACGGCGGGGCGCCTGTGGTCAAGCAGTGGCCCCGCATGAGCAAGGCCGAGGTCGCCGCGCGGCTGGTCCATCGCATCGCCGAAGCGCTCTCCTCGGGCACAGAACCGGAATGAGTGCATCGGTCGAGGTCACGGTCCAGCGACTGGCCCACGGGCGCGACCTGCCGCTCCCCAGCTACGCCAGCGCCGGCAGCGCCGGCCTCGACCTCTACGCCGCCGCCGGCCCGCTCACCCTTGCGCCGAGCGCACGGGCCCTGGTCGGGACCGGGCTGGCGCTGGCCTTGCCGGAGGGCTTCGAGGGCCAGATCAGGCCGCGCTCCGGTCTCGCGCTCAAGCATGGCGTGACCGTGCTCAACGGCCCCGGCACCATCGATTCCGACTATCGCGGCGAGATCGGCGTGCTGCTGGTCAATCTGGGTGAGAGCCCGTTCGTGGTGGAGTGCGGCATGCGCATCGCCCAGCTGGTGATCGCGCCGGTGGTCCGGGCGCATCTGGTGGAGGGCGATGTGCCGCCGAGCGGCAGAGGCGCCGGCGGCTTCGGCTCGACCGGTCTGGGCCCTGAGAGCGACGGCGACTCACGCACCTGAGCGAACGCCGTTGATCGCTGTCGGCCCGCATTGCACAATGTCCTGCCGGTATCGGAGGGCGCCGGGCCGGTCACGAAGGGGGGACAAGCATGACAATGAGACGCAGAGGTCGGTTTGGTATCGGGGCCGTGCTGTCCGTGGCGTTTGTCGCAGGCTTGGCGGTGGCGGCGTTCACGAGCCATGCAGGCGAGGTTCGCGCGGACGACGATCAGCTGGAGCTGGTCTCGATCGAGGCGGAGGGCGGCACGACTCAGTCGA
>JAPPKP010000231.1 GCA_028819955.1 Rhodospirillaceae bacterium
ACCACGGGTCCATGATCGAATCGTGGCCGATGCCGACGGTGATCCCGGCCTGCCACAGCTCCTTCACCCGCGTCATCGCGCGGCGCTTGGGGTAGCTGTCCTCCCGCGCCAGCAGGATCAGGTTGTCGAAGGGGTTGGCGATGATGTTGAGCCCGCCCCGCTCGAGCCAGCCGAAGAGCCGGAAGGCGTAGGCGTTGGCATAGGAGTGCATGGCCGCGCAGTGGCTCGCGGTCACCCGGCCCTGCATGCCGCGGTAATAGGTCTCGTGCGCCATCACCTCGGTGAAGCGCGAGTTGGGGTCGTCCACCTCGTCGCAGTGGACGTCGATCAGCAGGCCGCGCTTCTCCGCCTCGTCGAAGATCAGCTTGAGGCTGGCGACGCCGGTCTCCCGCGTCGCCTCGTTGTGGGGGATGCCGCCGATCACGTCCGGTCCCATGTCGAGCGCGCGGATGAAGAGTTCTGGGCCGCCGGGGTGGGAGTGAATGCCGTCCTGGGGGAAGGCCACGATCTGCAGGTCGACCCGGTCGCTCACCTCGTCCTTGACCTCGAGCAGCGCCCGCATCGAGAGCTGGCCCTCGTCCGAGGTGTCGGCGTGGGTGCGGATGAAGCCCGCGCCTTGCGCGACCTCCCAGTCGATCGCCTGCCTGGCCCGCGCCTTGACCGATTCCAGGTCGCGGATCTTCTTCTGCTTGGCCCAATTGGCGATGCCCTCGTGCAGCGTGCCGGTGACGTTGGGCTCCAGGTTCGCCGTGAGCACGGCGTCGAGGTGGACGTGCGGGTCGATCAACGGGCCGGAGACGAGGCGCCCGCCGCAGTCGATCGTCTCGCCGGCTTCGGCCGTGATCCCCGGCTCCACCGCCACGATGCGCTCACCCTCGATGGCGATGTCGGCCGCGCGCACCGGCTGGTCCTCGTGCGCGACGAGCGCGTTCTTCAGAATGATGTCCATACCCGGCTGTCCCCCATGTGGGCACGCGGCCCGCGTCTCTCAAGCACCGGCATTTTCGCCGAAGGCGCGCGCGACCGCCAGCGGCGCGCTTAGCCACGACCCGGAAACGATCAACCTGCCTGTAACTCGGTATTGCCAACAATTCCGAACATTCATATATTCTGAACACTCAGAAACTCAGAAAGTCGGAGCGATGGAACTCGCCAAGATCACGGCACGCGGTCAGACCACGATCCCCAAGAGCATCCGAGAGGCGGCCGGACTGCACGAAGGCGATGTGATCGCCTTCGAATTCGAAGGCGACCGCTTGGTGGTGCACAAGGTGGTGCCGGGACGGGACGAATACTTGCATGGCTTGGGCGAGGTGATGGGCGAATGGCTCTCGCCCGAGGACGAGGAAGCCTGGCGTGACCTATGAGCCGTTTGATGTCGTCGTCGTCCCCTTTCCCTTCACCGACCGGCGGGCCTCCAAGCGCAGGCCGGCCTTGATCGTCTCGTCCGCCAGCTTCAACGAGGCTCACGAGCAAGCGGTCTTGACCATGATTACGACAACCGCCATCGAGTGGCCGAGCGACGTAGCCCTTGGGGACTGGCAGGAGGCAGGTCTGAACGCTCCCTGCAAGGTCCGCTTCAAGCTCTTCACGCTCGACGACACGCTGATCGTCCGTCGGCTCGGCACATTGTCGAAACAGGACGGCGCGGCGGTAACGGATGCGCTCCGCCGCTTCCTGGCCGTGGACTAATCCCGATTTTCACCGAGGCTTCGGCGCCCGGAGCCCTCAGCCCTCCGTTCGTGCCAACGCCTCCCGCAGCAGCCCGTGCAAATGCCCGTTGGCGGCCAGCACGTCGCCGCTGGTCATGGAGTCCGCGCCGCCGCCGACCTCGGTCACGATGCCGCCGGCCTCGCGCACGATCGCGATGCCGGCCGCGAGGTCCCAGGGCTCCATGCCGAAGCCCCAGTAGCCGTCGAGCCGCCCGGCCGCGACGTAGGCGAGGTCGAGGGCGGTCGAGCCCGTCCGCCGCACGCCCGCGGTCTCGCCTGCGAGCCGGCGCACCATGGCGGGATGGCCCGGATAGCGCGCCCGCGCGCCGAAGGGCAGCCCGGTCGCAAGCAGCGCGGTGGGCAAAGCGCGCCGGGCCGAGACCCTGAGCCGCTGGTTGTTGAGGAAGGCGCCGGCGCCGTTCTCCGCCCAGAATAGCTCGTCCCGCACCGGATCGTAGATCACGCCGGCATAGGGCTTGCCGTCGCGCTCCAGCCCGATGGAGATCGCGAAGTGCGGCAGCCCGTGCAGGAAATTGGTGGTGCCATCCAGTGGATCGACGACCCAGCGGTTGGAGGTGTCCTCACCCTCGACCGCGCCGCCTTCCTCCAGCAGGAAGCCGAAGCGCGGGCGCGCCCGGCCGAGCTCCGCCACCAGCGTCTTCTCCGCCCGGTGGTCGGCGGCCGAGACGAAATCCGCCGGCCCCTTTTGCGAGACCTGTAGGTTCTCGACCTCGCCGAAGTCGCGGACCAGGTCGCGCGCCGCCTTGTAGGCGGCATTCACCATGACCGTGACGAGCGGCGTGCGGCGGGACATCTGGGTCTTTCTGTCGTTGTGCTAGATGCGGGCAGGGGCCGTCGCCCTACCAATGCGCGGGCGTGTCAGTCGCGGGCGCGCTCGACATAAGTCGAATCGGCGGTGCTGATCACCACACGCTCGCCCTCGGAGACATGCGGCGGCACCATGGTCCTGACGCCATTGTCGAGCAGCGCCGGCTTGTAGGAGGCCGCGGCGGTCTGGCCCTTCACCACCGGCTCGGTCTCGGTGACGGTCTGCACCACCGTGTCCGGCAGCGTCACCCCGAGCGGCGAGCCCTCGTGGGATTCGATGGTGACGACCATGCCCTCGTGCATGAAGACCATACGCTCGCCGATCATGTCGCGCGCGAGGCTGGTCTGCTCGTAGGTGTCCTGGTCCATGAAGTGGAGCAGGTCGCCGTCCTCGTAGAGGTACTGGTAGCGCTTCTGGTCGAGGCGCGCGCGCTCCACGCTCTCGGACGCCCTGAAGCGCTCGTTGAGCTTGGTCCCGTCGCGCAGGTCCTTGAGCTCGACCTGGAGGTAGGCGCCGCCCTTGCCGGGCTGGGTGTGCTGAATTTTCACCGCGACCCAGAGGCGATCCAGGTGCTCGATCACCATGCCGGGGCGGATGGCGTTGCCGTTGATCTTCATGGGTTCTGCTGCCGGAGGAAGGCTGCAGGCTATATCAACTCGCCCCCGCGCTGGCAATGGCGCGGTTGATCGCCCTGACGCCGGCCTCCGGCCCCTCCGGATGCGACCAGACGCCGCCGATCACCGCGAGGAAGTCCGCGCCGTTCTGCACCAGCGGCCCGCAGTTCTCGGCCGTGATGCCGCCGATGGCGACGCAGGGCACCACCATCAGGGTGTGCCACCACTTCAGCAGGTGAAGGTCCGCCTTCGCACGCGGTGTCTTGGTCTCGGTGGGGAAGAAGGCGCCGAAGGCGACGTAGTCGGCACCCGAGGCCGCCGCCTCCATGGCGCGATGGCGGGAATCGTAGCAGCTCACGCCCACCATCCCGTCCGTGCCCACGCGTTCGCGCGCTTCCGCATAGCTCGCGTCGTCCGCGCCGACATGGGCACCGTCGGCGCCGATTGCCGCCACGAGATCGGGCCGGTCGTTGATGAGCAGCGGCACCTCGCGCGCCCGGCAGATCGGCAGCAGGCGCTCGCCCGCCCGGCGCAACGCGTCATCGTCCGCCTCCTTCAGCCGAAGCTGCAGGCAGGCGACATCGCCCGCGTCCAAGGCTGCCTCGAGCTTGGGTGCAAAGCTCTCCAACTCGATCTCGGGCGGCGTGATCAGGTAGAGCCGGCACGGGTCCCGCATTCAGATCACGCCCTTCTCGCGCAGGGCGTCGCGTTCATGCGCCGAGAGGCCGAGCAGGTCGCCATAGACCTCGTCGTTGTGGGCGCCGAGCCTGGGGCCGAGACTCTCGATCCGCCCCGGCGTTTCGGACATGGCGGGGAGCACGTTGGGCACGTGGACCTGCTCGCCGGTCTCCGGCTCGACCACCTCCTTCAGGGTGCCCCGCGCCCGGTAGTGCGGGTCCTCGAAGATGTCGGCGATGGAATAGACCGGCGACGTCGGCACGCCGCCCGCGTTGCAGGTCTCCACCACCCGGTCGCGCGGCAGCGAGAGCGTGAAGGCCGTGACCATGGCCTCCACGTCGTCGCGGTTCTCCACCCGCTTGGCGCTGGTGGCGTAGCGCTCGTCCTCGCCCAGCTCCTCCCGCCCCAGCACCGTGGCCATGCGGCGCCACATCTTGTCGCTGGTGCATGCGATCGCGACCCAGCCGCCGTCGCCGCACTCGAAGTGCCCATGGGGGCAGACGTTGCTGGTCATCAGCCCGAGCCTCGGGCGGACGAACCCTGTGGCGGCGTAGAGCGGCGCCATCTCGTCCAGTACGCGGAAGATCGATTCGTAGAGCGCGATGTCGATCACCTGCCCACCCGCCTCCTCGCGGCTGCGCAGCGCCATCAGCGCGCCGACCGCGCCGTAGAGGCCGGAGATGTAGTCGGCGAGCGAGGTGGAGCCCGGCGTGAGCGGTGGCCCACCCGGCACGCCGGTCAGGTGCGTCAGGCCGCCGAAGGCGTGGGCGATGCGGGCGAAGCCGGGGCGGTCCTTGTAGGGGCCCTCCTGGCCGTAGCCCGAGATGCGCACCATGACGAGGCCGGGGTTGACGGCCTTGAGCGCGTCCGGCCCCAGGCCCCACTTCTCCATGGTGCCCGGCCTGAAGTTCTCGCAGAGGATGTCGGCCTCCGCGACCAGCCGCTTGAAGAGCGCCGCGCCTTCGGGCTGGCGCAGGTCGAGGGTAACCGACTTCTTGTTGCGCTGCTCCGAGAGCCAGGCGTAGCCGTCGCCCCGCTGGCTGGGCGAGCCGAACTTGCGCAGCGGGTCGCCGAGCCCCGGCTGCTCGACCTTGATGACCTCGGCGCCGAACTCGCTGAGCACGGCGGCGGTGAACGGCCCCGCGATGAAGGTCGCGAGGTCGATGACGCGGACGCCGTCGAGCGGAAGTTTTTGGGACATGGCGGCAACAAGCGGCGTCTAGGCCCGCATGTCAATCGCCGTTGCTAGTACTGCTCCTTGTGGGTGCGCAGATCGAGCTCCTGCGTCCAGGCGTTGCGCGGCTGGCGGTAGAGGAAGCGATAGGAGTCGGCGAGCCCGTCGAGGCCGATCAGCCCGCCTTCGCCCATCCGCGCGGCGAAATCCGGCGCGCGGGTCTTGAGCCGGTAGCCGTCGATACCGCCGTCGACCACGACGTGCGCGACATGGATGCCCTGCGGGCCGAACTCGCGTGCGAGGCTCTGGCCGAGCGCCCGCAGCCCCGCCTTGGCGGAGGTGAAGGCGGCGAAGTTGGGCTTGCCGCGCATGGATGCGCTCGCGCCGGTGAGCAGCAGCGTGCCCGCGCCGCGCGGCACCATGCGGCGCAGCACCTCTCGGGAGAACAGGAAACCGCCGTAGCAGCCGATGCGCCAGCAGGTCTCGAAGTAGTCGGCCTCCATCTCCAGCGGGTTGCCGGGCATGTTGTTGCCGGCGTTGAAGACGGCGAGATCGACCGGCCCTTGGCTCTCGGCGGCTTCGACGAAGGCGGCGACCGAGGCTTCGTCGGTGGTGTCGGCGACGACGGCGGTGGCCTGCCCGCCGGTCGCGCGGATCGCGTCCGCAACCGCTGCCACCTTGGCCTCGGTGCGGCCGCCGACGAAGACGTGGAGACCTTCGCTCGCCGCCATGCGGCAGACCGCCGCGCCCAGCCCTTCGCCTGCACCCACACCGATCACGATCGCCGTCTTGCCCATGCCGCTCTCCCTCTCTTCTCAACCCCGGCCCACCGCCGCGCGCCGGGAGAGTACAGCCTTCCCCCGGCGGCGCTAGGCAATTTGCGCCTGGTGCTCTGATCGAAGGGCCCCTGTCTCTTGGCCCCCGGTCCCCCCTCCGTCATGGCCGTGTGTGGACGCCCCCGTTGATGCAAGCATTTCTTTGGAGGGCTGGGTGCGCTGGCGCACCAGAAGATCGCGCGTCCGAAACAGCATCGCCCGCGCCTGCTGCGCCTCCCCCTTCACCGCCACAAAGCGCATGGAAGGCCGCAACGCCGCCTCGCAGATCGCCTCCGCGTCCGCCGCGTCGTTCTTCTGACGCTTCACGAAGGGCTTGACGTAGATCGGCGCGATCAGCCTCACCTCGTGGCCGAGCTTCATGATCTCCCGGCCCCAGTAATGCGCGCTCGCGCAC
>JAPPKP010000085.1:0-5336 GCA_028819955.1 Rhodospirillaceae bacterium
TCCAACGGGGTCGGCTACACCAACTACCCGGACAACGTGGTGCGGGGCTTCGTCGGCCGCGCCGCGGACTCGGGCATCGACGTCTTCCGCATCTTCGATCCCCTGAACTCGGTCGAGAACATGCGCGTCGCGGTCGATGCGGTGCTGGAGACCGGGAAGCTCTGCGAGGCGGCGATCTGCTACACCGGCGACCTGCACGACGAGAGCCGCAGCCGCTACGACCGCGCGTACTACCTCGCCATGGCGCGCGAGCTGCGCGATGCGGGCACCCACATCCTCGGCATCAAGGACATGGCGGGGCTGGTCAAGCCCGCCGCCGCCGGCGAGCTGGTCCATGCGCTGAAGCAGGAGACCGGGCTCCCGGTCCACTTCCACACCCACGACACCTCCGGCATCGCGGCAGCCAGCGTGCTCGCGGCGGTGGACGTGGGTGTCGACGCGGTGGACCTCGCGATGGATAGTCTCTCCGGCTTCACTTCCCAGCCCTGTCTGGGCTCGGTGGTGGAGGCGCTGCGCGGCCAGCCGCGCGATACCGGCCTCAACCCCGCCTACGTGCGCGAGATTTCGGACTACTGGGAGGTGGTGCGCGCGGAGTACGCGGCGTTCGAGACCGACATGCGGGCGCCGGCGTCCGAGGTCTACCTGCACGAGATGCCGGGCGGGCAGTTCACGAACCTGCGCGAGCAGGCACGCGCCCTCGGCCTCGCCGAGCGCTGGCACGAGGTGGCCGAGGCCTACGCCGAGGTCAACCGGATGTTCGGCGATATCGTGAAGGTGACGCCCACTTCCAAGGTGGTGGGCGATCTCGCGCTGGTGATGGTCTCGGGCGGGCTCACGCGCGCCGATGTCGAGGACGCGGACCGCGAGATCGCCTTCCCGGAGTCGGTCGTGGGCCTCTTTCGGGGCGAGCTCGGCCGCATGCCCGGCGGCTTCCCCAAGCCGCTCGCGAGCAAGATCCTGAAGGGCGAGACGCCGATGGAGGGGCGTCCCGGCGCGATCCTCCCGCCCGTGGATTTCGAGGCCGAGCGCACGCGCGCGAAGGAAGAGACCGGCTGGTCGCTCTCGGACGAGGACCTCTACTCCTGGCTCTTCTATCCCAGGGTGTTCGCGGACTACGCGGCGCGGCACGAGATCTACGGGCCAGTCTCCGCGCTGCCGACCGACGTTTATTTCTACGGCCTGGCGCCGAGGCGCGAGGTCTCGGTCCAGATCGAGCGCGGGCACACCTTGGTCATCCGCTGCCTCGCGGTGGGGGAGACCGACGAGGAAGGCGCGGTGCGCGTCTTCTTCGAGCTGAACGGCCAGCCCCGCACGGTCAAGATCGAGAACCGCGAGGCGTCGGCGAGCGTGGTGCGAAGGCCCAAGGCCGATCCGGCCAACCATTGCCACGTCTCGGCGCCGATGCCTGGCGTGGTGGCCTCAATCGCGGTGGCGAGCGGGCGCCCGGTCGTGGCTGGAGATCTGCTGATGACCATCGAGGCGATGAAGATGGAGACCGCCCTCCATGCCGAGCGCGACGGCACCGTCGCGGCCCTCCACGTGTCGGCCGGACAGTCCGTGGAAGCCAAGGACCTGCTGCTGGAGTACGCTGAGGCTTGAGCTCAGCCAGGCGCCACGCGGCTTGACGTATCTCAATTGAGATGCATATCGTCGGTAACGACGGAGGATGTCCCATGCCAGCCCAGACATCGATGCTCCATGTCCGTGTGGACGACCGGCTCAAGGCGAAAGCGGCCGACACGCTGGCCAGCGTCGGCCTGACACTCTCCGATGCCGTGTGAATCCTGTTGACCCGCGTTGCTGCGGAGGGCGGTTTGCCGGCGGGCCTGACCGCCGATCCTGGAGTCTATGATGCGTGGTTCCGCGCCAAGGTGCGGGAAGCCCTGGACGATCCGAATCCTGCGGTTCCGCATGAACAAGTCATGACCGGCACGCAGGCGCTCATCGACCGGAAGCGCCGTGCGCGAACTTGAATGGACGGCAATGGCGGTCGCCGATCTGATGGCGATCGTCGACTAAATCGCGGACGATTTCCACGCATGATCTGCCCGACTGGATGGTTTCAATCGGTCGGCTGAACAATTTCAGTTGGTCATGCATTGACTTTCAATCAGTCGGAGACCATCTTTCAAACGGCCGATAATATAGGACGGCCTCATGTATCCTCGCTTTGTCGAACGCCGGATCAGGGAGGCCCTGGAAGACACCAGGGTCGTTCTGGTCTGCGGTCCCCGGCAATCGGGGAAGACCACGCTGGCGCAGCAGATTGCCGGCGACACGATTCCCTTCATCACGCTGGACGACGCCACCACCTTCGAGGCCGCGTCGAGCGATCCCGTCGGTTTCGTGCGTGGAATCGACCGCGCGGTCATCGACGAGGTTCAGCGCGCGCCGGACTTGATCCTGGCGATCAAGGCCACAGTCGACGTCGATCCCCGCCCCGGGCGCTTCCTGCTCACCGGCTCCGCCGATTTGATGACACTGCCACGCGTCGCGGACTCGCTGGCGGGCCGCATGGGGATCCCCGACAAGAGGACCGCGACCGCGCCGACGGCGTTGCCGACATAGACCAGGAGCCAGTTCCGCAGCAGGCGGCGCGTCGTCACCCGCCGCTCGGCCCAGGCCATGGCGATCAGGTTGTTGCCCGTAAAGAGCTCGGCACCCCCAATGACGACCAGGATCAGGCCCAGTGAAAAGGCGATCCCGCCGAGCAGGCGGGTGGGCCCAAAGCCGAGCTCCGAGCCGGTGACGACGACGGTGTAGCTCATGCCGCCGAAGGCGATGAACGCACCGGCCAATACGCCGAGAACCAGCGTCTGCAAGAACGGAAGGTGCGCCTTTGCAACGCCTGCGGCTTCGACACGCTGCGCAATCTGCGCCGGAGAGTAGGCATCGATATCGAAGGGATGGGACGAGCGATCCGCGCTCTTCGGTGTGCTGGTACTCCTCGACCGAGTTCAAGCCGAGGCGCCCAAGCAACTGCTCTCGTGTGACGAGTGCGTTCGCCTCGTTGCCGTGCAGGAGCCGTGCAGCGTCATGAACCTGGGCACGCCATGTCGGACTTGCCGCACCTCGAACGTCTACAGTGGAGTTACCTACCGCACAGGGGAGTGAACGATGCAGTACGCGATACTGATCTACGGGATGGAAGATCTTTTCGAACGCCTGCCCGAGAACGAACAGGATGCTGCGATGGAGCGCCATCGCGAGCTGCAGCGTGAACACGGCGCGAAGGGAACGCTCGGTGCCGTTGCCAGGCTGATGGGCACTTCGGCAGCCGTGACGGTCAAGAAGCGGGGGGACAGCGTGCTCGTTCTCGATGGTCCGTTTGCCGAGACCAAAGAACAGCTGCTCGGGCTCTATATTCTTGAATGCGAGAGTATCGAGGATGCGATCGAGCAGGCAAAGAAGCTGCCGCAGGGCATCGCCGCGTATGAGGTTCGTCCGATAGGCTGGGGTGGCGGCACGATCTCGGAACAAGGCAGCGAAGGCCACTGACACGGTGCTGCGACAGAGCGAAATCGCCGCACACCTCGTCATGGCCAGGCCGCGCGTGGTCGCGGCGCTGATGCGGCAGTTTTCCGATCTTAATTTGGCTGAGGAGGCCTATCAGGAGGCGTGCGTAAGGGCGCTCGAGCGCTGGCCGTCCGCCGGTTTGCCGAACGATCCCTCGGCCTGGCTGCTGATCACGGGACGAAACGCGACCATCGACCGGATTCGTCGAGACAAGCGGATCAGCTTCAGCGACACGCTTCTCGAGAGTTCCGTCGAGGGCGAGAACGTCGAAGCCGAATGGGCCGACCGGATCGACCTGTCCGAGCTCCGCGACGACGTGCTTCGACTGATGTTCATGTGCAGTCATCCGGAACTCAGCCTACAGGACCAGCTGGCACTTGCGCTGAAGGTCATCGGCGGTCTTTCGGTCGAGAAAATTGCTCGGGCCTTTGTCGTCAAGCCCAAGGCCATGGAGCAGCGCATAACGCGGGCCAAGAAAAGAGCCGGGGTAGTCGCTGCCAGGCTGGATGTGCCCAGCCTGCAAGAGCGTACCGCCCGGCTCGAAGCGGTGTGCGTCATGGCCTATCTGCTGTTCAACGAGGGATATTCGGCAAGCGGCGGAGACGTGCACATTCGCACCGAGCTTTGCGATGAGGCCATCCGCCTCGTGAGGCTGTTGCTCGCGCTGTTTCCTTCTCAGGCCGAGGTCATGGGGCTTCTCGCGCTTTTCCTGTTTCAGCATTCCCGACGAAAGGCGCGGCTCGACACCGACGCTGGCCTGGTTCCGCTGGATCGTCAGGACAGGGCACTATGGAATCGCCAGGAAATCTCGGAAGGGCGGGTCCTGCTGGAAAAAGCGCTGCGCCACGGTCGCGCCGGCCCCTACCAGATCCAGGCTGCCATTGCGGCAGTGCATTGTGCTGCCGAAACGGCTGATTCGACCGACTGGCATGAGATCGAGAAGCTCTACGCTGCCCTGGAACACGTTCATCCGTCGCCGGTCGTTTCTCTCAACCGGGCCGTGGCGCTCTCCAAAGTCAGGGGCGCACGCGCCGGGCTTCACTACCTGGCGTCTCTGTCCGAGACACTTGAGAGCTATCTCTATTTTCATACGACCCGCGCCTCGTTGCTGAGCGAAGCCGGATATCCGCGACGGGCAGTGGCGGCCTACGAGCGGGCCCTGCAGCTGGAACCCACCGGACAGGAAGCCGACTACATCCGAAAGCAGATCGAGCTGTGCGATCAGGGGCAGAAGAATCCTGAACCAGTGTAGGATTCGCCGATCGGCATTCGTCCTCGGATCATCGAAGAGGAACCCTCGAGGAGAAACCGATGACCAATCCCATGCACACACACGGTGCCGCGAGCTGGATTCAGCACAGCGGCAAGGACCCGGCCGGCGCCCGCAAGTTCTACGAAACGGTTCTCGACTGGAACGTGAACGACATGCCGATGCAGGACGGCTCGTCCTATGCCGGCATCGTGGTCGGAGAAAAGCCGATCGGCGGCTTCATGCCGGTCCCGGTTCAGGACGGTGAATGGACGATCTACATCACCGTCGACGATGTCGACGCGCGCTTCAAAGCCGCTCTCGACAACGGCGCGGAAGCCATCGACGAACCGGCGGATTTTCCGGGTGTCGGGCGAATGGCGAAGTTCCGCGATCCGTACGGAGCGTCCATTTCGCTGATCACCTACGAGAGCATGCGATAGGGTTCGGCCGGTGGGGCTTTGCCCACCCGCCCCCAGGCTGGGGGGACCGGCCCGGGGGAACCCAAGTAAAGGCAAAAATAGCCGTCTAATTCCCCCCCCCGGCGATATGGGGGGGATCGGACGCGGCG
>JAPPKP010000085.1:5346-6227 GCA_028819955.1 Rhodospirillaceae bacterium
TTTGGGGGGGGGGGGGGGGGGGGCCCCCCCCCGCCCCCCTGGCTGGGCTGACCGGCACGGGAGAACCCTCGTAACGGCAAGAATCGCCTTCTCTTGCCCGCCGCCGGCGATAGGGGGCGATTCGTCCGCGGCTTCAAGCGCAGATTAGGCCGGACCACGGGAGCGAGCCATGGTGCACGATCCGCGTCTTGCCGAGCTGCTGCGCGAAGCGCTCTTGGGCATGACCGGTATTACCGAACGAAACATGTTCGGCGGCGTGTGCTTTCTGCTCAACGGCAACATGCTCGCGGGGGTCGCCGATCACGACAGGTTCATGTTTCGCGTCGGCAAGGACCAGGAAGCCGAGGCGCTGGAGAGGCCCGGCTCCAGGCCGATGGATTTCACTGGCCGCAAGATGGGCGGTTTCGTTTGGGTCGACGCAGATGCGGCGATCGAGGCGGGCCTGAAGGACTGGCTGGGTTTTGCCGCGCGGTTCGTCGGCGCGCTGCCGCCCAAATAGGGGAGCGGTTCATGTTCGAAGGCTCTCCGCGGCAATCCGTGGAGTACCTGAAGGAGCTGAAGTCCAACAACTATCGCGACCGGTTCGAAGAACACAGGGAGGAATACAATTCCCTCTTTGCCCAGCCGGCTTTGCAATTGATCGAAACAGCATCTCCCATTGCGGCGTCGCTCGAACCGCCGCATCGGGCGGAGCCGAAGATCAACGGATCCCTGCGGCGCATCCACCGTGACACGTGCTTTTCGAAGGACAAGACGCCCTATCACACGCGCATGCACATCGTCCTGTGGACCGGCGGCTCTAGCGAGCCCACTTCGATTGGAAGCGACTAGTCACCTGAATCTAAAGTTCGTGGCATAAGTTTTGTTCAACTCTGAGGCAG
>JAPPKP010000330.1:0-1609 GCA_028819955.1 Rhodospirillaceae bacterium
CGGGCATGACGAGAAGAAGTGGAGAGTCGGGGAGACTGCACGGCCAACCCGAAATCATGCGAACTTCAGAAACTGGACACTAGCCCCGCAGCCAACCTCCCAACAGGTCCGGGGGCTCGGTAGACTCGCGCCGCACATTCCGCCTAGAGTTGCTGTCGGATAGTGCAATGCCGTCGGTTGACGGCGCTGCAGGAGGCCAACTACGGGCCGTTCAGGGAGGGAACCAACATGCGGAAAATTACGTTGCTGGCAGGCGCGGCCGCGCTTGCCCTATCGATGGGCGTCGCGACGCCGAGCCAGGCCGCCGACGAAGACATCGTCATCGGCTTTGCCATCGCGCTCAGCGGCTGGATGAACCAGTACGACGGGCCGCCGTCGCGCTCGGCGAAGATGGCGATCGACGACATCAACGAAGCCGGCGGCGTGCTCGGCGGCCGCAAATTCACATTCACCCAGTCCGACACCAAGTCGGAGGCGGCCGAGGGCGCGCGGGCCGGGCAGGAGGTGATCGCCGACGGCGCCAACTTCATGATCGTCAGTTGCGACTACGACATGGGTGCCGCCGCCGCGACGGTCGCGAACAGCAACGAGATGGTGGTCATCTCGCTCTGCGCCTCCGACGCCAAGATGGGCGTGCAGGGCATCGGACCCTACGCCTTCACGATGTCCAACTCGTCGCTCACCAGCGGCGCCGTGATCGCGGAGTGGGCGTGGAACAAGAAGGGCTGGAAAACCGCCTATAACCTGCTCGATACCTCGATCGAGTACGACAAGGCGATCTGCGCCGGCTTCAAGACGCGCTTCGAGAAGCTGGGCGGTGTCATGCTAGGCGAGGACACCTTCAAGCAGGACGATGCCTCCATCGCCTCGCAGATCACGCGCTTCAAGCAGGTGTCGGAGGAGAAGGGCACCCCCGATCTCCTCCACGTGTGCTCCTATGGCGCGGGCGCGAACGCCGCGATCCGCCAGATCAGGGCGGCCGGCATCGACACGCCGATCTCGGGCGGCGATTCGATGGACGGCGACTACTGGACCGAGGCCATCGGCAACCTCAACGACCACTACACCGGCACCTACGGCTCGGTGTTCGGCGACGATCCCCGGCCCCGGGTCAACGAGTTCTTCGACCGCTACGAGGAAGTGCACGGCGAGCGGGTATGCTGCTCGTTCGCGCTATCGGGCTACAGCATCATCCAGGCGCTCGCCATCGCCATCGATCGGGCGGGGACCATCGACAGCGACGCGGTGCTGGCCGAGCTCAACAAGTTCGACAAGGAGCCGCTGCTGGTCGGGCCGACCACGTTCACCCCGGACCTGCACATCAACCTCGAGCGGCCGCAGGCCATCATCGGGATCAAGGACGGCAAGGGCTACTTCGTCGACCTGATCCAGCTGCCGGAGCCGCCGCCGCTGCAGCTCATCTTCAAGTAGGCCAAGACCCGGTGGGCGGTCCGCGAAAATCAGTCTCGCGGGCCGCCCCCGTTTTCCCGGTCGCGGCGCCGCGGCCGAGGGCCCCCCCCACAACCCCCCCCCCCGTAGAAGGGGCGAGTAATGTGAAAACCGTCGTTAAAAAAAAAAAAAAAACCCAAAACCAGGGGGGCCAGATAAA
>JAPPKP010000330.1:1619-6075 GCA_028819955.1 Rhodospirillaceae bacterium
CCGCCGCGGCTCCATATAATATTCAAGTCGGCCAGGCCCGGGTGGGCGGCCCGCTAAAACCCGGCCCGCGGGCCGCCCGGGTTTCCCGGGGGGCGGCGCCGCGCCCCACGGCCGCCGCCTGACGCCGCCAGCCGTTCGAGGGGGCCTCTTCGGTGCAAGCGGTCGTTCAGAACATCATCGACGCACTGAGCCTGGGGAGCCTGTTCGCGCTCACCTCCCTCGGCATCGGGCTGATCTTCGGCATCATGCGCCTGATCAACTTCGCCCATGGCGACTTGATCATGATCGGCGCCTACGCGCTCATCGTGCCGTCTGCCGCCGTGGCGCCGCAGCTCTTCATCGGCGCCTGGCATCCGGCGGCGGTGGTGGCGGCGATCATTCTCATCGTCATCATCTTCGCCGTCGCCTGCGAGCGGCTGGCCTTCCGCCCGCTGCGCGATGCCGACCCCTCGGTGCTGCTGATCGCCTCCTTCGCGCTCAGCTTCTTCTTCCAGAACATGGTTCTGCTGATCTACGAGGGCCGGCCCAAGGGCGTGGACCTCTGGCCGGTGCTGACCGATCCCTTCCTGCTCGGCGACATTCGCCTGCCGCGCCTGCAGATCGTGATGATCGCCGCCACCGCGGCGCTGCTGCTGCTGCTCGTGCTCTTCCTCAAGCGCACGGCGATCGGGCGCCAGATGCGGGCGGCGTCCGAGGACTTCATGATGGCGCGCTTCCTGGGCGTGCGCGCCAACCGGGTAATTGCCGCGGCCTTCGCCATCTCGGGCCTGCTCGCGGCGGTGGTCTCGCTGCTGTTCGTCGTGCAGAACGGTGTGCTCAAGTTCGACATGGGCGTGCCGCTGGTGCTCGCCGCGTTCGTCGGCACCGTGGTTGGCGGCATGGGCAGCCTGGTGGGTGCGGTGGTGGGCGGCTTCGTGGTGGGTGTCGCCAGCGTCTTCTTCCAGATCGTGCTGCCTCTGGAGATGCGGCTTAACCGCGATGCCTGGGTCTACGGCCTGATTCTCGTCATCCTCCTGCTGAGACCCGGCGGCATCGTCAAGGTGAAGGCGGTCGAGGAACGGATCTGACCGTGCTTCGAGAATTTCGCCCCGCCGCTGTTGGCCGTTACCTGTGGGAGCCCGGAACCCTCGGTTTAGGGCTCCTCCTGCTCTCCCTGATCATCTGGGGCACCGGCGACAAGGTCATCGAGCGCACGCTCACGGTCGCGCTGATCAACACCGTCATGGTGATCGGCCTCTATATCTTCATCGGCAACTCCGGTGTGTTGGCGTTCGGCCACATGGCCTTCGCCCTGATCGGCGCCTATGCGGTGGCCTGGTTCACCATGTCGCCGTTCAAGAAGAGCTTCGCGCTCGATCTGCCGACCTTCCTCGCCGAGAACACGCTGCCGCTGCTGCCGTCCGCGATCATCTCCTCCCTGCTGGCGGCGCTGGTCGCCCTCGTCGTCGGCATCCCATTGATGCGATTGAGCGGCATCGCCGCGAGCATCGGCACCTTCGCGGTGTTGATGATCTTCTACACGCTCTATTCCAACTGGGATTCCTGGACCTTCGGCGCGAGCACGCTGGTGGGCGTCCCCATCTACGTCAATTTCTGGGTGGCGCTCGCGTGGGCCGGCGTCGCGCTGCTGATCGCCACGATCTATCAGAAATCGCGCTTCGGCCTCGCGCTCCGCGCCTCGCGCGAGAACGAGGCGGCGGCGCGCGCGGTCGGCATCAACGTGCCCACCCAGCGGCTCATCGCCTTCGTGCTGAGCGGCTTCTTCATGGGACTGGGCGGGGTCCTGCAAGCCCACTACGTGGGCTCCATCGTGGTGCGCGGCTTCTGGCTGGGGCCCACCTTCGTCGCGCTCGCCATGCTGATGATCGGCGGCCAGCGGAGCCTGACCGGCGCCGTGGTCGGCGTGATCGTGGTCTCGGCGCTGCAGGAGGTGCTGCGCCAGATCGAGGTCGTCATCGAGCAATACGGGCTGAGCCAGCTCGTTATCGCCTTCCTGATGCTGGCCATCCTGATCCTGCGCCCACGCGGTATCGCGAAGGGGCGAGAGATCCCCTGGCCCTTCGCCCTCCAGCCCGTGGCCGCTCCGGCGCGGGCGGAAGCGGCAGCGCCTGCGCCCGCGATCGTGCCCGCCGGCGGCGACATGGAGGAGCGGCTGGAGGCGCACGACATTTCGGTCAACTTCGAGGGCCTGGCTGCTGTAGACGAGGTCACGGTGTCGATGGGCCGGCGCGAAATTTTCGGGCTGATCGGGCCGAACGGTGCGGGCAAGACCACACTCGTCAACGTGCTGACTGGCTTCCAGAAGCCGACGCACGGAAGGGTCGTGCTCGCCGGTATCGACGTCACCGGCATGCCGCCGCACCGGATCGGCCGCAGAGGGCTCGCACGGACTTTTCAGGCGGTGCGGCTCTACCCCGACATGTTGGTGATCGAGAACCTGGAGGCCGCCGCCGTCGGCACCGGCCTCAGCCGGCGCGAGGCGTCGCGCCGCGCGCGCGCCATCCTGGAGTGGATGAACTTCACCGATAAAGCTTACGATCATGCCGATACGCTGCCTTACGGCGACGAGCGCCGGGTCGGCATCGGCCGCGCGCTCGCGATGGCGCCGCACTTCGTGCTGCTCGACGAGCCGGCGGCGGGCATGAGCGATGCCGAATGCGACGATCTGATGGCGTTGATCTCCCGCATTCCCGGCGATTTCGGCTGCGGCGTGCTGTTGATCGAGCACAACATGCGCGTGATCATGGGGGTCTGCGACCGCATCCACGTGATCGACAGCGGGCGGACCATCGGCGAAGGGACGCCGCAGGAGATCCAGGCGAACCCGGCGGTGATCCGCGCCTATCTCGGCTCGCGCTCGGAGCAGGACGATGCTTGAGGTCGACAACATCAGCGTGAGCTACGGCCGCATCCCGGCGGTGCGCGGCGTGAGCCTCTCCGTGGACGAGGGCGAGATCGTGACCCTGGTCGGCCCCAACGGCGCCGGCAAGTCGACAACACTCATGACCATCGCTGGCGCGCTGACACCCACCGATGGCACCGTCCGGCTCAACGACGAGGTGATCGTGGGCAAGGGCCCGGAGAACATCGCGCGTCTCGGAGTCTCCTTCGTTCCCGAGGGGCGCCATGTCTTCACCCGGCTCACGGTGGAGGAGAACATCCGCCTCGGCACCGACATGCGCTCCGACAAGAAACAGATCGAGCAGGACTTCGAGCGCGTGCTCGACTACTTCCCCTTCATGCGCGAGCGGCTCTCGACGCCGGGCGGCAAGCTCTCGGGCGGCGAGCAGCAGCAGCTCGTGATCGGACGCGCGCTGATGACGGCGCCCAAGATCATCCTGGTGGACGAGCCTTCGCTCGGCCTCGGACCGCTGATCGTCGATAAGGTCTACGAGATTCTCCAGTCCCTGCGGGACGCAGGTAACACGCTGCTGGTGGTGGAGCAGAGCACCCACCGCGCGCTGGAGAACGCCGATCGGGTGTACGTGCTTCGCAGCGGCCAGATCGAGCTCACGGGCCGGAGCGACGAGCTCACCGACGAGGAGCTGGAGCGCGCCTACTTCGGCTTCGAAGAGACTGCGGCCGAGCGCGAGGACGTGCATTTCTAAGGCGTGTGCTCGGGCCAACTCCTGGCCCAGGACCATGGTGCGGTGCACTGCGCACGGCGGACACGCCAACATCGGGTCATGGGAGAGAGAAATCGCCCCCACCTTGCCCCGACCCTTTCTGCCGCCCGGTACGGTAAGCGAGGGCAAGACGGCGCTGCGGGATCCCATTCATCCCACTTGATCCCGGCGTGTCCCGGCCAATCCCACTTAATCTCGCCGAATCCCGGCGGATCCCACTTATCCCACTTCATCCCGCTTAATCCCGGCGTGTCCCGGCTAATCCCACCTAACCTAGCCGAATCCCGGCGAATCCCACTTGGTCCCACTTAGTCTCGGCGTGTCCCGGAAGAACCAGTCTCTCCTGTCTCACCCGGTATCGGAATGTCGCGCGGGAGGTGGCACCGGTTGCGGTCGTCATGAGAAATCCGGGCTGCGGCGTTTCCGTACGAACGGGAAACGCTCTAGGATCGCGCCCGACGATTCCGCAAAGGAGGCGACGGTGGATATCGCGGCGCTGCGCGCTGCTGGCGCGCGTCATCTGATCCAGGGCGAGCTGCTCTCGGACGTGGTTCCGGCCGCCGACGGGCCGGTCTTCGTCCGTGCCGACGGCGCGGAGATCTTCGATTCCGAGGGCCGGGCCTACCTCGACTTCAACTCGGGCCAGATGTGCTCGGCGATCGGCCACAACAACCCGCGCGTGACCGCAGCGGTGCGGGAGGGCCTGGGCACGCTGACCCACGCCAGCTCGGTCTATTTCAACGAGCCGCAGCTGCGCCTGGCCGCACGGCTCGCAGAGACCTTCGATGCGCCGCTCAGCCGCTCGCTCTTCATCCAGTCCGGCGCCGATT
>JAPPKP010000275.1 GCA_028819955.1 Rhodospirillaceae bacterium
CCTTCGGGTTCCAGTAGTCCGACGTGCCCGAGAAGGTGAAGAAGGGGATGCTGCGCACCTGCTGCTCGCTGGTGGCGTAGCGCAAGCGCTTGCCGGCGTTCACGATCTTCTGGAAGCCGCCCTTGTAGGCGATCTCGTGGCGCTCCAGGAACGCGCGGATATCGTCGACGTCCGCCTCCTCGATATCGGTCAACTCGGCGTCGGAGCCGAGGGAGCGCACCGCGCCGCCGACATAGATATTGCCGGCCGCCATGTCCTCGCCCACGCGCTCGCCGGATTCGCCCAGGATGACGATGCGGCCGCCGTACATCATGTACCCGGCCATGAAGTTGGCGTTGCCGACGCAGCAGAGCGTCCCCGCCTTCATCACCTGGCCCGCTCGCGAGCCCACGTTGCCGTGCACCACGATCTCGGCGCCCCGAATCGCCACGCCCGCGATCGCGCCAGCGTTGCCGCGCACCGTCACCGTGCCGGCGTACATGTTGTCGCCGAGGCCCCAGCCGACGTTGTTGTCGATCTCGAAGCGCGCCTGATCCGCAAGCCCCGCGCAGAAGTACCCCGCGGAGCCCCGGATATTCACCCGCACCGGGTGGATCAGGCCGACGCCGATATGGTGGCGCGCGTCGGGGTTGAGGACCTCGACGTCCTCCCCTTCAGCCCCCCACTTGCGGATTTGCTCGTTGGCGTCCCGGACCGAGACCTGTCCTAGGTCAATCTGGACCATGTACCGAAGCTCCCCGGCGGCGGTTCCCTGGTGTCGAGCGCGCGGCCCGGGAAAAGGCGGTTCAGCGAAACCTCCTCCGAGGCGATCGCGATCAGGTCGTCGTTCTCGTACATGATCATCGGCTTCGCCGCGAGATGGTCCTTGGCGTAGCCGATCTCGTCCTTGGTCGAGACCAGGAACGAGAACGTGCCGTCGAGGTCGTCGATCGAGGTCTTCAGCGCGTCTTCCAACGGCACCTCGTTGGCGAGCTTGTCCGCCAGATAGACCGCAATCAGCTCGCTGTCGTTGTCCGTGTGGAACTCGAAGCCGCGGCGCTCGAGCCTGCGCCGCATCTTCCAGTAGTTGGTGATCTGGCCGTTGTGCACGATGGCGATGTCGGTGAACCCGGTCGCCCAGAAAGGATGCGCCGCCTCGGGCTTCACCTCGGATTCGGTCGCGAGCCGCACGTGACCCAGACCGTGGGTTCCCTGCACCTCGCGCACGCGGAAGACATCGTCCACGTCGTGGGCGCCGCCCACGTCCTTGCGGATGTCCAGGCTCTCGCCGATGGAGATCAGCGTTGCCGCATGCTCCATGTCATAGGTGAGCTTCTGCACGTCGCCGGAGAAGCGCACCACCACCCGGTAGCTGTTGCCCACATGCTCGTCTTCCACGACTTCGGCGCCATGGTCTTCGAGGGTGCTGCGAATGTCCGCGATCGCGCCCTCGACGCCGCTGTTGTGGCCGACGCCATCGCCCGCACCGTTCTCCTCCTCCACGAGAAAGCGAAGCCGGAGCATGCCCGGTTCGGCATCTTCATAAAGAGCGAAGCCGGTGGAATCCGGACCACGGTGCTGACAACCGTCCAGCATATCGATCAGAGCCTGACCGGTGCCAAGTCCCGTGCTCCCGTGCTTGAACATCACGCCCGCTATTCCGCACATGCGCTTAGTCCCGTTCCATACCTTCGAAGGTGCTCTATCATACCACGAATCACGGACTCGCGCGCCGACGCACCGCTATCATGCTCCCAGTCTGAGGAAGATCAGCCATGCCCCACGCGCAGTCGCCGGACGGGACCAGGCTTTACTACGAGGAAGCCGGTTCGGGCCATCCGGTGCTTTTCATCCACGAGTTCGCGGGCGACCACCTGAGCTGGGAGCCGCAGCTCTGCCATTTCTCGCGGCGCTACCGCTGCATCGCCTACAACGCCCGCGGCTATCCGCCCTCCGACGTGCCAGAGGCCGCGGACGCCTACAGCCAGGACCACGCGGTGGCGGACGCCGTCGCCCTTCTCGACCATCTCGGCATCGAGCGCGCCCACGTCGTGGGCCTGAGTATGGGCGGCTTCGCGACCATCCATGTCGGCCTCAAGCACCCGGCGCGCGCGTCGGCCTTGGTGGTCGCCGGCTGCGGCTACGGCGCGCCCAAGGATGCCCGCGGCGGCTTCCAGCGCGAGACCCACGCGGTGGCCGACCGGCTTGAGCGCGAGGGCGCCGGCCCGGTCGGCGCCGACTACGCGCTCGGGCCGACGAGGGTGCAGTTCCAGACCAAGGACCCGCGTGGCTGGGCCACCTTCCGCGATCGGCTTGCCGAGCATTCCGCCAGGGGCACGGCCAACACGTTGCGCGGCGTGCAGGCCCGCCGCCCCTCCCTCTACGACCTGGAAGACGGCCTCGCCGCGCTCACCGTGCCGACGCTGCTCGTCACCGGCGACGAGGACGAGCCCTGCCTCGACGCCAACCTCTACCTCAAGCGCACGATCCCGACCGCCGGCCTTCTGGTGATCCCGAAGTCGGGACACACGATCAATCTCGAGGAGCCCGACGCCTTCAACCAGGCCTGCGCCGACTTCTTCGCGCAGGTCGAGAACGACCGCTGGGGCACGCGCGACCCGCGCTCGCTCGGCGGCACGTCGATCATCCGAGCCGAGGAAGACGAGTGACCATGTCGGACGCAGACAAATCCATTGCCGGATCGCTACACGCGCTCCTCGCCGAGCTCATCGCGATACCGTCCACCACGCCGCCAGGCGACACGCGGGCGATTTGCGAGGCCGCCGGCGAGCACTTCAAGGCGGCCGGTTACGAGGTCTCCGTGCCCATGCGGACCCCGCCGATCGCCAACCTGGTCGCGCTGCTGGGCGAAGGCTCGCCCTGCGTGGTGTTCAATTCCCATATCGACACGGTTGGCACCGGCGACCGCGCAGCCTGGCGCACCGACCCCTTCGCCGCGACGATGGAGGACGGCCGCATCTACGGCCTCGGCGCCAACAACTGCAAGGGCTCGGCGGCGGTACATTTGTGGCTGGCGGACGAGGTGGCGCGTCGCGGCGGGCCTGCAAAGGGCAGCGTGGTCTTCGTGCTCGCCGGCGACGAGGAGCGCTTAGGATCCGAGGGCACCGCGTTCCTGCGCGAGGAAGGGCTGATCGAGCCCGATGCCCTCGTGCTCGGCTCGCCCACGGAGAACCAGATCATCGTCGAGGAGCGTGGCATCCTCTGGCTCGAGATCGAGACCGCCGGCCGCGCCGCCCACGGTGGCGACCCGCCGGCAGGCGACAACGCCATCCTCCGCATGATGCGCCTGCTGGAGCGGCTCCAGACCGAGCTGGGGCCGAGGCTCGACGCAAGGCGCAGCGGCGGGAAAGTCTCGACCATGAACATCGGCACCCTCCACGGCGGCGAGAACCCCAACGTGGTGCCCGACCGCTGCACGGCCCGCATCGACCGCCGCCTGCTGCCCGATGAGCCGGTCGAGCAGGCTCATGCCGAGATGGAGGCCGTGCTGGCCGCTGCCGGCGAGCCTGCGGGCTCCTACGCCGTGCGCCGCCCGGTCGGTACCGACGGCTTCTCCGCGCCCCTCGACGGCCCCTTCGTTTCGGCGCTGATGACGGCCATCGAGGAGCGCCTGGGCAGACCGCCGGAGGTGCTCAACGCGCTCGCCGCAAGCGACGGCCGCTTCTTCGCCCGCGATGGCATCGAGATCGTCAATTTCGGTCCCGGCGACGGTGCCGTGAGCCACGCCGCCAACGAGTTCATCCCCCTCGCCGAGATGGTGGACGCCGCCCTGATCCTCCGCACCTTCGTCGAGCGCACCCTCGGCTTCGCCGGATGAGATTCCACTACGCTCGAAAGCAAAATTCCGACGTTGACGTTCGTCTGCCTACGCATCTATGGTGACCGGCACTTGGTCCCCGCCGGACTCGCCGCAAGGCCCCGGCGGGGTTATTCCTTCCGCCATGCCGGCTGAACCTAAGACCAAACGCGCCGTTTCGTTTATCGACGGGCAGAACCTGTACCGGCACGCGAAGGACGCGTTCGGTCACCATCATCCCAACTACGACCCGCGCAAGCTTGCGGACGCGGTGAGCGCTGATCGCGGTTGGGTCAACTTCGGCGTCCGGTTCTATACCGGCGTGCCCAGCGCGGACAGGTCGCCGATGTGGCACGGGTACTGGACGCGACGGCTGACCGCAATGCGGCGAGCAGGCATCGTCGTCATTTCACGAAGACTGCGCTATCGGGTCGAGAAGTTCCGGCTGCCTGACGGTTCGATCTACCGGCTTTCAATCGAGCGCGAGAAGGGCATCGATCTTCGGCTCGGCCTTGACGTGGTGCGCATGGCACGAAACGAGGAGCTGGATGTGGCGATCATCTTCAGTCAGGACCAAGACCTCGGCGAGGTCGCGCGGGAGGTTCGCGACATCTCGCAGAGCACGGGGCGCTGGCTGAAAGTGGTATCGGCCTTTCCCGTCGGACCGAGTGCCACGGTGCGACGGGGGATCGACCGGACAGACTGGTTCGGGATGGAGCGGGAGTTCTACAATGCCTGTCTCGATCCAAGGGACTATCGGCCGGATCGAGGGCGGACGTAGCGCGCTCCATCTGCTGGGACAGTTGAAGAGAAGCGATTCCGGAAGCTTGCTGACCTTCTGTTGGCAGGTCGCGCCGTTGCGCCTGGAACGCGGGATGCCTACCCTGCGGCGGGGCGCGGCGCGCACGTTGAGCATTTCGGGCGGCTTGCCTCGGCGCTCCTCGATGGCCGCCGTCAGTGCCGAAACGACGAGACCGGTGAGAGAGCGCGGGAGGCGGCGCGGTGACCGACGCAGCGACCAACGGAGTGCCCATCCTGGAGACGCACGGGCTGACCATGCGCTTCGGCGGCGTGGTCGCGGTCGATCAGGTCGATTTCTCCATGGCGGAGGGCGAGCTGCGCTGCCTGATCGGCCCCAACGGCGCCGGCAAGAGCACCTTCTTCAAGTGCCTGACCCACCAGTACAAGGCGTCCGCCGGGCGGGTCCGCTTCCGGGGCGCCGACATCACCGGCTCCCATACCTACCAGATCGCGCGGCGCGGCATCGGCATCAAGACCCAGGTGCCGAGCGTGTTCGACGGGCTGAGCGTGCACGAGAACATCTGGGTCGCGGCCCGCCGCCACCACGGCCGCCGCGAGGCCAACCGTATCGTGGACGAGATTCTGGAACGGCTGCGGCTCTCTGACCTCGCCCGCCGCCTGGTCGGCCAGCTCGCCCACGGCGAGCGCCAGCGGGTCGAGCTCGGCACCGTGCTCACCGGCGAGCCCGAGCTGATCCTGCTGGACGAGCCGACCGCAGGCATGACCCACGAGGAGGTCAACCAGACCACCGACCTGATTCGGGAGATCAACAAGACCACGTCGATGATCGTGGTCGAGCACGACATGCAGTTCATCAAGGCGATCGCCAAGCGGGTGACCGTGTTCCATCAGGGAGCGATCCTGATCGAGGACACCATGGCGAACCTGGAGAAGAACCAGCAGGTGCGCGATATCTATCTCGGCAAACAGCACGCGGCCTGAGCCATGCTGAGCGCCGCAGGCATCCGCGCGAGCTACGGCAGGATCCCGATCCTGCACGGCATCGACCTGGAGGTGGCGGAGGGCGAGTTCGTCGGCATCCTGGGCCACAACGGGATGGGCAAGACCACCCTGCTCAAGACCCTGATCGGCCTGGTCAAGACCACCGACGGCACGATCACCTTCGAGGGCGAAGCGATCACGAAGGAGCCACCGCACAGGCGCAGCCGGCGCGGTATCGGCTACGTGCCACAGGGGCGCGAAATCTTTCCCAACGTCAGCGTGCGCGACAACCTCAGGCTGGGCTTCGCGGTGCAGAAGGTGGACGAGCAGGAGGTGCTCGACGAGGTGCTTGAGGAGTTCCCGCGCCTCAAACCGCTGCTCGACCGCGCCGGCCGCGTGCTCTCCGGCGGCGAGCAGCAGATCCTTGCGCTGGCGCGGTGCCTCTGCGGCCGCCCGCGCCTCATCCTCCTCGACGAGCCGACCGAAGGCATCCAGCCCTCGATCGTCGAGGAGATCGTGGAGATCCTCAAGAC
>JAPPKP010000209.1 GCA_028819955.1 Rhodospirillaceae bacterium
GGCCGTCCACCGCCCGGCCCGTCAGCGTCAGCCCGCTACGGCGCGGCATGGGCGTTGCATTTCGAGGGCGCGATTGTCGTCATCACGGCGCGGGGCGGCGGCTTCAATGCGCAAGCGGGCGGAATCACGCGCGCGGGCCCGTAAGCACCCGGCATCCGGGCGGCCGGGCCCGTGCGCATTCCCGGCGGCTCTGATTTCGCTTGTGTTGGAGTGGTTTAGTGCGGTGTCGCGCGGGTTATTGCGGGCCGCGTGGCGCGTTAGAGCGCGTGCTCCTGCTGAGTCGAGGCTCGGCCACGAGGCCTCTTCATTACCGTGGCTTCTATCCGACTGTTGTGACCGGATTTGCGACAGTATTTCCGTACTAATCCTGGTGCTCTCTGAAATCCTTCTCCGGTTCATCCGTGGCCTCACCGGAGTGGTGAGCAAACCCGCAGACGCTGTCCCTACAGTCGGATGGAAGGGCGTTTGAGGGGCGATCGACAACGGAATATGCGGGAGAACTCTACTCTACATTGTGGCATCATATAACTGACGTTCTTCCCAATTCAAGAATGTATGTTTGATTTACAAGTCAGTAGTTACCGCGCTGCATCTTCTGATTGGCGCTTCTCCCACCCCCAAAGACCCGCGGTAGTACGGATGAACCGACAAATGCTTGGAACCGGACCGGCCGCGATGCCGAGGGACATAACTTGCGCGTGCACATCGAGTGGGGAATCGAAAAACCAAATGAAGCACCGCAATCGTCTTGCCAGCCGAACTGGGATATCAGTGTTTTTCGCTTCTTTCAGTCGGCTGAATTTGTCTCCTTGGATTCTCCCCAGTTGCGCCCCTGAAAAGAGCAACTAAGGTCATTTTCCAGTCGGGATTCGCAAACAAGCGCGATGGATTATCCTAAAGAAACATATACTAACGCTCTGTCGGCTGAGGAGCCGTATATACGCTTATTTTATGTATAAAACGCTCTGACATATCCTTCGTGGAATAGGAGATATGAGTGTTAGTATCGGTCTCGATAAACCATTATACGCGGAAGACTGCGCCATAGGTCGGAGCGAGTATTCAAACTTTCAATGCGGATTGAGACGGCCCCTCGCTCCTGCACAGACACGTCCGGGTCATTCGAACATCGCACCATCATGGGAACGGTTCATAAAGTCAGTCCGCTTCACGGGTCACATGCCGGGCGGGAGAGCTTCAAGGCCACCAAAGACGATCGATCGAAAGGAAGCCGTACGCAGCCTCAGAGGCTTGCAGCGAAAGGTGGTCCATGGTCTGCACCCCAGACTCCGGTCGGGCTTGCCGGCGCCGAGCCCCACAACAGCGCAGCGGCGGACGGGCGTGGCGCGCTACAGCGCTGGCGCTTGGACATGAGCGACGGCTCCCGTATCGTCGATGCGTCGGCATGCCGCGCGCCTCCCTGTCTCGTTCGAAGCGTTCCAAGCCGCGCTCGCGCAGGCCTGGCCGTCTCAGATGTCCCAAGCGAGGACAACAGTTGGACATGGTCGGTTGAAGCGGCTAATCTCCCGCCCCGTCGGCTTCCGACGATCCGTTTGCACCCACGCCAGCGGTCGGAATGAATACCTACGAGCTGAACAAGATCTTCGGCGCGGTCCTCTTTGCGGGCTTGACCGCGATGACGGCGTGGCTCATCTCGCTCGCAGCCTTCGGCAAGCTTGAGCACGGCCACCACGAGCGGGTGATCCATTACCAGGTCGCCGGCCTGGAGCAGGACGACGCCATGCACGACGAGGCGGCGACCGAAGAGCCCGAGATGCCGACGATGTCTCTGGCGGAGCTGCTGGCCGATGCCGACCCCGTCAAGGGCCAGAAGGTGTTCAAGAAGTGCGCCGCCTGCCACACCGTGGACGACGGCGGCAAGAACAAGGTCGGCCCCAATCTCTGGAACATCGTCAACCGGCCGATCGCGAGCAACGAGGGATTCAACTACTCGGGCGCCATGGCGGAGCTGGAGGGCGTCTGGGACTTCGAGCGCCTGAGCGCATTCATCGCCGACCCCAAGGGCAACGTGCCGGGCACCAAGATGGCCTTCAAGGGGGTCTCCAAGGACGGAGACCGCGGCAACGTGCTTGCCTATCTCCGCTCTCTCAGCGCCGAACCGGCAGAACTGCCGACCGAATAGGCCGCGCGCCGCGGCCTAGAGCATTTCCGTTTCGCACGGAAATGCTTTCCCTCCTTATCGCTCACGGCAGCCGGCCTGCGGCCGGCGCCGTCGCGCGGGACGCGCGCGGAGCGCACGATGCGAGCGCGCCGCAGAAGCGGCGGGCCGCGGTCGCTGCCTGTCGCGCGTCCGTTACAAACGGACGCGCTCTGGCCCTTCACGCGGTCTGAATCAGGCGGTAGCGGTCCGCCTCCAGCACGAGACAGGTCAGCACGTTGGTCGCGAAGGCGCCGGTGTCGATGCCGATGCGGTTGGGGCAGACCTGCGCCTCGTTCGCGATGGTGTGGCCGTGCACCACGACACGGCCGTGATCGGCACTCGCGTACAGGAAGCTGTCGCGAATCCAGTAGAAGTCATCGCTCGATTGCTCGGCGAGCGGAATGCCCGGCCGGATGCCGGCATGGACGAAGAGATAGCCGCCGATCTCGCGATAGGGTTCGAGGCCGCGCAGGAAGGCGCGGTGCGGCGCGGGCAGAGACGCCGCGAGGTCCGCCTGCAGCACGCGGAGCCGCATCGGGTCGTTCTCGCCCAGCGCCGCGCGCACGCCGTAGCTCGCGAGCGTCTGCACCCCGCCGCAATAGAGCCAGCTCGGCCCGACCGCGATGTCGCCGCTCAAAAAATCCTCGAACCATTGCTCGTGGTTGCCGCGCAGGTGCACGCGCCCGAACTCGGGTAACGGGCGCTCGCACAGCCAGTCGATGACACCGCACGAGTCCGGGCCCCGGTCCACGTAGTCGCCGACGAACACCACGGTCGGCCGCGCGGGTGGCAGCAGGCGCTGGTCCTCCTCGACCGCCCCAACCAGCATTTGCAACAAGTCGAGCCGGCCATGGATGTCGCCGATGGCGTAGATGCGCTCGCCTTCGGGCACACGCGCCGGCGCAGGGGCCCATTCCGAGCGCCGGATGACGGGCTCCCTCTGCCTCATGAAGAGGCGCATGGGTCCAGCACTCCAATGCGTGCCATGACTATGCTCATTGCTCCTGGAGCCACCCCCGCTCCCGATAGTAGCGCGCGGCGCCGGGGTGAAGAGGCGCCGAGAGGCCCTGCAGCATTGCGGCGGGGTCGAGGCCGCGCAGCGCCGGATGGGCGCTCCCGAAGGCGGCGAAGTTCTCGAAGACGCTTCGCACGACGGTATGGACGAGGTCGTCCGCGACAGCGGCGCCGGTCACCAGCAGCACGTCTTCGGGGTGGAGGCTGAAGACGGCCTGCAGGGCCGCCGCCGGCTCGCCCTCCCACGCGCCTGATCCGGTAACGGCCTCCTGGACGCGCTCGAATTTGACAAAGCCGAACTCCATCAGGCCCACATCGATGGCACGAATGTTGAAGACGGAGCCCGGCGCAGTACGAGGCATGCAACCGTACTTCTCGCCGGCGCGCTCCTCCACCAGCGTGCAAATCTGGCGCGCCGCCTGGGTGTGGAGGCTGTCCTCCGCGCCGCCGCCGATCAGGATGATCTGCTTCGCTTCGGCGTGAGGCGCTGCGCCCGCAAGAAAGACCACCACCGCTGCCGCGCCGATCAACGACGGGCGGATCGGCATCGTACTCGTCCCCTCGCCGATATCCGCTCGTGGCGCTCGCCTACTTGACGAGGCGGGAGACTGCCTTGAATTCCGGCGTGCCCGCGACCTCGAGCCATTCGAACAGCACCATTTCGGTGGTCACGCATGAGATGCCCAATGCTCCGAACCTGGCCAGCGCGGCATCCTTGCTGACAGGCGCGCGCGAGCCGCAGGCATCGGCGACGATGTGAACGGTGCAGCCCTGCGCGTCGAGATCGGCGGCCGTCTGCATCACACAGACATGGCTCTCCACGCCGCAGATCACGATGTGATCGCGGCCCCCGGCCTTGAAAACGTCGATCCGCGCCCCGAAGTCGTGATTGCGGGCGGCGCTGAAGGTCAACTTCTCGACCACCGCCGCGTCATTGGGAAGCCGGCCTGAGATTGCATCGATGGTGGAGCCGAGGCCCTTGGGGTATTGCTCCGTGACCACCGCCGGCACCTCCAGGTGCCGCGCCGCCTCGATCAGGATGCCGGCCGCGTGGGTCACCGCGTCGCCGTCCGCGATCGCGGGCATCAGCCGCTCCTGCATGTCGATGACGACCAGGGCCGAACGATCCCGCCGCAGCAGGGCAGGGCTGAGCTGCGTTGTCATGGCGCGCAATTCCATCGCTTCGTTTGGGTCCGGCACGGTGGCCCAAGCGAACGCCGCTCGCAACCCCGTGCGCATCGAGGGGTGCTGGCGTATCGCCCGTTCACGGTGATAGGGTCCGCGCACCAGTGAGGAACGAAGACCATGCCGAAGGGCCACAGGATAGCGGCGCGAAGCTGGGGCGCCGTCTGGGTGTTGCTCGCGACTCTGACGCTTCTCTTCAGTGCGGCTGGCCCGCTCGCGGCGGCCGAACGGCTCGGCACGTACACGACCGACAAGCAGCGCTTCCATTTGATCAAGCTGACGGACGGGCTGGAGCACCCCTGGGGCCTCGCCTTCCTGCCCGACGGGCGGATGCTGGTGACCGAGCGCCCCGGCAGGCTCCGCATCGTCAACGACGGCTGGCTCGTGCCCGATCCGGTTGCCGGCGTGCCCGAGGTATGGGAGGACGGCCAGGGCGGGCTGCTCGACGTGGCGTTGCACCCGGACTTCGCGGAGAACGGCCTGGTCTATCTCTCCTACTCGAGCCCGGACGACGACGATGACGCCGCCACCGCGGTCGCGCGCGGCCGGCTCGTCGGCGACCGCCTGGAGGACGTGGAGGAGATCTACGTCGCCCTGCCGCGCGACGACAACGGCCGCCACTTCGGCTCGCGCCTGCTGTTTGCCGACGGCTACCTCTTCGTCACCGCCGGCGATCGGGGCGATTCCGACCGCGCCCAGGAGCTGGACGACCCGGCGGGCAGCATCGTCCGCCTGCACGACGACGGCCGCGTGCCCGAGGACAACCCCTTCGTCGGGACTGCCGGCGCGCGGCCCGAGCTCTACTCCGTCGGCCACCGCAACCCGCAAGGCATGACTCTGGAGGCGGCAACGGGGCGGATCTACGCCATCGAGCACGGGCCCAAGGGCGGCGACGAGTTGAACCTGATCGAGCCGGGGGTGAACTACGGCTGGCCGGTGATCACCTACGGCAAGAGCTACATGGGCTTCAAGATCGGCGAAGGCACCCACAAGGAAGGCATGGCCCAGCCGGTGCATTACTGGGTGCCGTCCATCTCGCCCTCCGGCCTGATGATCTACGACGCAGACCGCTTCCCCGCCTGGCAAGGGAGCTTCTTCGCCGGCGCGCTCTCGGGCGAGCTCCTGGTGCGCCTGGAGGTCGCGGGCGGCAAGGTCGTGGTGGAGGAGCGCATGCTTCAAGACCTTGAAGAGCGCTTCCGCGACGTGCGTCAGGGGCCGGACGGCCTCATCTACCTGCTCACCGACCACCCGGATGGCATGCTGCTCAGGCTGGAGCCGGCGGACTAAGCCGCAGGATGTCTCAACCCATGAAGATCACCGCAGTCACGCCGGTCTCCATCGGCCAGTTCCTCTTCGTGCGTGTCGAGACCGACGCCGGCATTACCGGGCTTGGGGAATCGGGCACGTGGGGGCATCTCGCGGCCTCGCGCGCCGCCATCGAGACCTTCGCCGAGCATCTGGTGGGAGAGGACCCGGGGCCCATCGAGCGTCACTGGAACCTCATGCACCGCTTCAGCCACTTCCAGGGCGCGGCCATCAACGGCGCCATCGCGGCGGTCGACATTGCGCTGTGGGACATCAAGGGCAAGGCGTTGGGCGTCCCGGTCCACTCCCTTCTCGGCGGGCCGTGCCGCACCCATGCCAGGGTCTACGGCCACGCCTACGGCAAGACCACCGACGAGCTGGTGGAGAACTGCGTCGCCCTGAAGGA
>JAPPKP010000360.1 GCA_028819955.1 Rhodospirillaceae bacterium
AAACCGGACAACTCGTGTGCTACCTAAACCGGACACATCATCTGCTAGCGACAGACCAAAGTGAAATATTGCCAATTCGTGAGCAAGAGTATACCACACTGAGCATGAGTAGGCGTGGGCCATATCGGATACCGCCGACGAGCGCCCTGATCGCTTTCGAGAGCGCCGCACGGCACGGCAATTTTTCGCGTGCCGCCCGGGAGTTGCGCACGTCGCAGTCTGCCATCAGTCGTCACATTGCGAGCCTGGAGCGGCAACTCTCGACTCGATTGTTCGACCGGTCCCGAACAGGGGTTAGCCTGACCGATGCGGGTAACCGCTATCGTGATGCCGTTGCCATCGGGCTCGGCGCTATCCACGCGGGCGCGGCGGAAGTCGCCGAATTATCAACCGCCGAACGGGTGGAGCTCGTGATCGCTTGTTCGGACGAGATATCGCACCTTTTCTTGATGCCGCGATACGACGCACTTCAAAAAGCACTCGGCGAACGGGTTCGGCTGCGAATCTTGACCTACCAGCATAACATTCAATATCTGCCGCCATCGCCGGTTGCCGATGTGATCCTAACGTGGGATCCGGCAGCGGCAGCTTCGGAGGACCGCGTGGTTGTCTTCCGGGAAGAGGTGAGCCTGCTTTGTTCACCCGGGTACGCCGCAATCCATGCCGACACCCTCACTCTCCCCTCGACCGCGTGGAGCAAGCTGACCCTCCTCGACATCGCACGGCCCAACGAAGGTTGGGCATCGTGGGACGATTGCTTCGCCGTCACCGGGCATCCCGACCCGGCCCCTCGGGTTGCGGGCTTCGACAACTACACTTATGTGCTGGAGGCTGCCGTCGCCGGGCAGGGTATCGCTATGGGCTGGCGTCACTTTGTCGAGCGATATCTGGACTCTGGAGCGCTGATTGCACTCAACGACGATGCCATGAGGACCGACAATTGCCTCTGTGCCGTGGCCACGGAGAAAGGGAGACAACGGCCTCTCGCCCGCAAGTGTCTCTCCTTTTTCGCACAGTGCACCTAGCGCTGTACCAACGTCGCTCAACGCTCGAACGGGCACTCCCATCTCTAAGTCATCTCTTCAATGCTTTGTAGAAACCTTCCAACAAATTGCGCACGGACTTGTTCCTGAACGTCAACACTAAACGATTCTATAATTTCAGTCAGGCCATCTCACGCTAAGGTTATAATTTGGAACATTCATTAAGAAATAATGAATCGACGATATTGTGATACTACGACTTTCTCACGTTGTCGAAAACGTTACCTTCTCCTCGTTGTGAATCCAATATGTCGCGCATTTTCCTTTCTTGGCAATGGTCGAATCCGAGTTGAAGTGCGGTCCAATCGATCAGCGTCGTAGGACAATCATGATACCGGCTCATGCCAGTTCTCTGAATTTAGAAGTGTGCGGTGTTCGCGCTAAAATGCGCAGTCACGTGTTTAGCAACGAGAATGCAATTAAGGTTGAGTTAATCGAATGAAGCGTTGCGTCGAACGCCTAGCGACGCTTCGCTCGGGCATCCTACTCGCGCGGTAACCGCCCACGAGTGTCGCGGCGCGAGGAGCAACACCTTTACGCATTGTCCGCGTCGCACTCATAGACTCGCAATCATTCGAAATGAGGCTCGCGCACGACTCCAGCGACGCGATCGCCGGACGGGCAGGAAAGCGCTTGGTGCGGTGCGCACGGTGGAAGTAGCCTTTGCGCACGGCGCGTCGAGCGGCAAACGACCGTTACGGACCGAGGTGAAGCGACGATGGCGTACCGACTTGGAGTCGACGTGGGAGGCACCTTCACGGACGTGCTCCTCATCAACGAAGCGGACAGCAGCTTTCACGTCGCCAAGGTCCCGTCCACCCCCGCGGATTCCTCGATTGGCGTGCTGAATGGAATCGCCAGGGTCTGTGAATTGGGCAACATTCGGCCCGGCGCGATTGAAAACGTCATGCACGGTACGACGGTTGCGACCAACGCGATCCTGACCGGCAAGGGCGCGCGCGTGGGCCTGGTCACGACGAAGGGCTATCGGCACGTCCTGCAAATCGCCCGCTCCTTCGTCCCCGGCGGCCTCGGCGCCTGGGTCATCTTCAACAAGACGCCGCCGCTTGCGCCTCTGGCGCTTACGGTGGAAGCGAATGAGCGAATCGACGCCAGAGGAGAGATCATCGAGACGCTGGACGAGGACGATCTGCGCGAGTCTTTGCGATCGCTGAAGAAAAAGGGAATCGACGCACTGACGATTTCGCTGATCAACTCCTACACCAATGACTCGCATGAGACGATTGCCGGCCGCATAGCAGCCGAGGAGCTGCACGGTATTCCTATCTCGCTCTCCTCTCGCGTGATCCCTGAAATGCAGGAGTACGAACGCACGATCACGACGGTGTGCAATTCTTACGTTCGCCCGATCGTCTCGCGCTACGTCCGCAATCTGAGCGGCGAACTGGGCAAGATCTCCGGTGACGTGAATTTGCACGTCTTGCGCTCGGACGGAGGCCTGACCTCGCCCGTTGGCGCCGAAACGGTTCCCGTCAACCTGCTGATGAGCGGCCCCGCCGGCGGTGTGACCGGCGCGCTCTGGATCGCGAAGCAAGCGGGTTTCGATAACCTCCTCACCTTCGACATGGGCGGCACCTCGACGGACGTGTGCCTCGTCAGGGACGGGGTCACGCAAATCCGGCGCGAGACGACGGTTGGCGATCTCACCGTGCGCGCATCGTCGGTCGACGTGCGCTCGGTGGGTGCGGGCGGCGGCTCGATCGCGCATGTGCCCGAGCTGACGAAGGCACTTCGTGTTGGGCCTGAGAGTGCCGGTGCCGATCCCGGTCCCGCGGGCTACGGCAAGGGAGGCACGGAGCCGACCGTGACCGACGCGAATATCGTCCTCGGCCATTTGCCCCAAGCGTCGCTGCTCGGTGGCGACCTCGCGCTCGACCGGGAACAATCGGCGGTCGCAGTCGGCAAGATCGCGCGCGCCCTCGGTTTCTCGACGGAGCGGGCCGCTGCGGGCATTTACGACATCGTCAACGAGACCATGATCGGTGCGCTGCGCCTCGTCTCCGTGCAGCAAGGATTCGATCCCCGCGATTTCGCTCTGGTCGCGTTCGGTGGCGCAGGCCCGATGCATGCCAACGCGCTGGCGCGCATCCTCGGCTGCTGGCCGGTGATCGTGCCGCCGAGCCCCGGCGTGCTCTGCGCCTACGGTGACGCGACGACGCGAACCAGGGACGAAGCCTCGCGCAGCCTCATGCGGCGGTTCTCCGAGACCAGTCACGCGGACGTCCTGGCGATCCTGGAGGAGCTGGCGGAACAGGCCTCGAAGTCCCTCGATGCCGAGGGAATTCCGCGCTCCGACCAATCCGCACACTTCGAGATCGATGTGCGTTATGCCGGGCAAGTCCTTCATCTCACGGTGACCGTGCAGATGGAGGAGCTCCGCCGCAGCGGGCTTGGCTGCATCGAAGAGGCGTTCGATGCGCTGCACGAACGACTCTACACGTTCGCGCTCGACATGGATCGGGAGATCATCAACCTGCGCGCCATCGTGCAAGGCAAGGAGACGCCCCTTCGCGCACCGCGCATGCCTGCCGGCAAGAGCGACGCTTCCGCCGCACAGGCGGGGAGCCAGACGGTCTACGTCGACGGCGCCCACCGCGATGTGCCGGTCTACGACCGCGCCAAGCTCGCGGCAGGTAATGTCCTCGAGGGCCCGGCGATCGTGATGCAGCTCGATTCCACCACCGTCCTGCTGCCCGAACACGATGGTGAAATCGACGCGATCGGGAACATTCTGATCCGCCCACGGGCGGCGTGAGCGAGGGACGACCATGGCGGCCACCGTCATCGAGAGCAATCACACACCCTTTCGCCGGGTCGAGGTCGACCCGGTCGATCTCGACATCATCGAGAACGCGCTCCGCAACGCGCGCCACGAAATGGATGCGGTTCTCTTCCGCACCGCCATGTCGCCAGGCATCCGCGAGCAGCACGACGAGTTTCCCCTAATCGCCAATCGCGACGGCAAGATGGTGGTCGGTCAGTTCGGCGCCTTCATCAATGTGTTTCTGAATTCGTACGAAGGCGAAATTCACGAGGGCGATGTCTTTCTGACCAACGATCCCTATTCCTGCGACGGCGCCATCAGCCACACGCCGGATTGGCTGGTGCTGCTGCCCATCTTCAAGAACGGTCGGGTGATCGGCTGGGCCGCGATGTTCGGCCACATGACCGATACGGGAGGCCGCGTCCCCGGCAGCATGCCGACGGATGCACAGCAGATTTTCGAAGAGGGAATCATAATTCCGCCAACCAAGATTTATCGGCGCGGCGAGCGTCAGGAAGAAATTCTGCAGCTCATCCTGCACAACTGCCGTATGCCGCACTGGAACCGGAGCGATCTGGACGCATTGATCGCAGGCTGCCGGCTCGCGGCGATACGCGTCATCGAACTGTCCGACCGCTTCGGCGACGACACCTATTATTCCGCCTTGGAAGAGTTGTTGGAGCGCACGCGTCGGGCAATGCGCCACATCATTCTGACGGGAATCTCGGAAGAAAAGCAGTATTTCGAAGACTACTTAGACGACGACGGTGTCGGCATGGGCCCTTACAAGATCGCCTGCACCATGTGGCGCGAAGACGACAAGATGATCATCGATTTCGAGGGAACCGACCCGCAATCACAGAGTTCCATAAATTTCTATTGCAACGAAGAAATGACCAAGATGCATTGCGGCGTTTTCCTCATCATGCTCGCGGACCCTCAGATCCTTTTCAACGACGGCTTCTACGATCTGATGGAGGTGCGCATTCCTGACGGCACGCTCTACAAGCCCATCAAGCCAGCGGCGCTCTCCTGCAGAACCCACGGTTTGGCGCGCTGCATGGATGTGCTTGCCGGGCTGTTCGGGCAGAGCAATCCCGACTACATGTGTGCAGCCGGATTCTCGGCGAGTCCGCACTTTCTGTATTCGGGATACGATTCCCGCGGCGAGTGGTTTCAGCTCTTTCACATCGCGTTTGGCGGCATCGCCGCCGCACCCTCAGGCGACGGTGCCGACGGACACGGCATGTGGCCTGACTTCACGAACGTGCCCTGCGAGTATCTCGAGGCGATATGCCCGCTGCGCATGGACGCCCACGAGGTGATCCCCGATTCCGGCGGGCCCGGGCTGCACCGCGGCGGCAACGGTGTGCACACCGCCTATCGCATTCTCAACGCAGGCGACGTTTCCATTCACGACGACCGGTGGCTGTCGTACCCGTGGGGCGTGCGGGGCGGGCTGCCGGGGGCGCGCAGCCGGAAGTACGTCGAGCGCACGGATGGAACGATCGAGGTTCTTCCCTCGAAGTGCGATCGCGTGCGGGTGGAGCCCGGTGATGTCGTGCACTACCGCACGTGGGGCGGCGGTGGCTGGGGCGACCCGCTGGAGCGGCCCGTCGAGCAGGTCGCGTTCGACGTGGCAGCCGGCCTCGTCACGATCGCGGGCGCACGGCGCTACGGCGTGGTCATGGACGAGGATTTTGCCGTCGATGAGGACGCCACGCAGGCGCTGCGCGAGAGCATGCGGCTGGAGCGGGGCAACCCCGATCTCTTCGACATGGGCGGCGACATCGACGAGATCGTGGCCCGCTGCGAGGAGGAGACCGGGCTCCCGGCGCCGCGTCCGCCCGAGTTCGCACCGTGGGCCTTGGCCGCGCGGGAGCGGACCCGCGGCGATGCGTGACGGCGTCAGGCCACGAGGGCTGGACGGCTGCGGCCAGCGGCCGCCCCGGCTGACGCGGACCTGTCGCGGCGGTCAGCTCGGCGATGCGCCGTGGATGCGGCCGAGCAGCGGGCTCTGATGCCAGCAGACCTGAAGCCACTTGCCGTCCGCGTGGTACCAGGTCTGGGTGAAGCCCATGAAGCGCTGGCGGAAGCCCGCGTCGCGCGGCTTGCCGCGAAAGGTCGAGAAGCCGCTGACGTGGCCGGTGGTGCCCCAGACCCTGACGTTCAGCTCGCGCGGGATCCACTTGAAGTGCTCCCACAGCCCGTCGCCGCCGGCGTGAAAGTCGA
>JAPPKP010000396.1 GCA_028819955.1 Rhodospirillaceae bacterium
GCCGGACCGCGAGCGGCAGGTAGGCGCCGTCGATCCCCTTCTCCTCGAGCCAGTAACCGTGAATGCGCGGCGAGCGCGAGTGTGCCACCGGCCAGCCCATGACCCCGGCCAGTCGCGCCGCGCCGGTGAGAATCATGTCTCCACCAGCCCGTGCCCGCGCAGGAAATCGAGGAGCGGCAGCAAAGGCAGGCCCAGCACCGCGAACCAATCACCCTCGATCTCCGCGAGCAGCTGCGCGCCCAGGCCCTCCGCCTCGTAGCCGCCGACACAGGCAAGAATGCCGTCCCCCGCGCGCTCCACGTAACGCTGGATAAAGTCGTCGGAGAAGGAGCGCATCGTAAGCTCCGGACACGTCAGATGCCCCCAGATCTCGGCCTCGTCGCGCACCACGGAGACCGCGGTCACCAGCGTGTGGCGGCGTCCCCTGAGGCGCTTGAGTTGTCCCTTGGCATCTTCCACGTCCACCGGCTTGTCGAACCACTCGTTCCCGCAAACCAGCAGCTGGTCGGCGCCGATGACGAAGGCGCCCGGCGCGCCTGTACTCACCCGGCGCGCCTTGAGGCTGGCCAGCGTTCGTGCGGTCTCGCGGCCCTCTGGATCCTCGGCCCGCATGGCCTCCTTGACCGCACCCTCGTCCACCCGCGCCGGCTGCACGGTGAAAGAGAGGCCGGCGGCCCGCAGCATCGCTGCGCGCACGGCCGCCTGAGAGGCAAGCACTAAGAGTCTGTCGCCAGCCTCGCCATGCGAGTTTGTGCTTGCCTCGGGCGTTGCCATTGATGTGCCTTCTTCTCACCCTTCGCCCATGCTGCAGCGCAGGATATACGCTTCCCGCGCCGCGCCAACCGCTAGGCTCGACGGTCGTGCAGCTGGAGAATCGCGGCGGCGGTTTCCTCGATCGAGCGGTGGGTCACGTCGATCACCGGCCATGCGGCCTCTGCGAAGAGCCGCTTGGCCTGCCTGACCTCCTCTTCCACCTGAAGGGGGTCCACGTAGGCGGTCTCGCCGATATCGCCGATCATGCGCATGCGGCTGCGCCGAATGTCGATCAGCTGCTCCGGGTGACAGGAAAGGCCGACCACCAGCGCACCCTTCAGCGTCGTGAGTTCGGGCGGAAGCGGGCAACCGGGCACCATCGGCACGTTGGCCGCCTTGAGTCCGCGATTGGCCAAGTAAAAGCAGGTCGGGGTCTTCGAGGTCCGCGAGACACCGACGAGCACGATATCCGCTTCGCGCAGTGACGCAGGTGCGTGTCCGTCGTCATGTGCGAGCGCGTAGTTCATCGCTTCGATGCGTTTGATATAGGCTTCGTCCATGACGTGCTGGCTGCCCGGCTGATTGCGGCTCTCGATGCCGAGAAAGCCGCTCAACGCTGCAATTGCCGCATCGAGGAGCGGGATGCAGGGGACCTCGATGCGCCGGCATTCGTCGTCCAAGAGAGTGCGAAGCTGCGGGTCAACGAGTGTGAACATCACCACGCCAGGCTCGGCCTCCACATGGGCAAGCACGCGGCGGAGCTGACTCTCGGTGCGCACCAGCGACCACAGGTGCTCGACCGCATCCACGCCCCGGAACTGCGCCGCCGCCGCGCGCGCGATGGTGATGCAGGTCTCGCCGGTGGCATCGGAGACCAGGTGCAGATGAAACCTTCGCATGAACCCGCCGCTACCCTCCGCGCTGTGCCCGCACGGGCACGAATTCTCAACGCCTTCATGTGGGGAATCCGTGAGCAACGGCGTCCAGCCCACGGTTCCCCAACCTATCCTCAGCTTATCCGATCATCCTTGTCACAGGGCCGTCATAACGGGGATAACGCTCTGACGACCGGCTCTGGAACGTGCCCTTCCACACTATCCTCGTTTTCCTACGACTGGTGAAAGACCCCGCTACGCTGGCTCTTCGCGGTTTTTTCATCTTGCGCTTCTCTCCAACGTGACCCAATCGATGATCCACGCGTCATCTGGGATGAACATCAGAATCCCCTCCTCCGCGCCAACATCATCATCCACTCTTAATAAGAGTCATTTAATGAAGATAGTCTGACGAAGCCGGGGACAAGGGCTGATCGGCAATCGTGGATACGAACAATAGACCGCTTCTCGCGGCGCTTCGGGGGGAGGTGCAGCACCCGCCGCCACTCTGGTTGATGCGCCAAGCAGGGCGCTACCTGCCTGAATACCGCGCGCTGCGGGCGAAGGCGGGATCTTTCCTCGATCTTTGCTACGACCCCGCGCTCGCGGTCGAGGCCACGCTTCAACCCGTGCGCCGGTTCCCCCTCGACGGGATCATCCTGTTCTCGGACATCCTGGTGGTGGCTCAAGCGCTTGGCGTCAAGCTCTGGTTCGAGGAAGGCGAGGGGCCGCGTCTGGAGCCGATTCTCGAGGGTGGGCCCCTTCCCGAGTTCGAGGCGGGACGCCAGCGGCACCACCTCGCGCCGGTCTACGAGGCGATGGAGCGGGTTGCGGCGTCAGCGCCGGCCGGGGCGACCGTTCTGGGTTTTGCAGGGGCGCCATGGACGCTCGCCACCTACATGGTCGGCGGCGGCCGAAGCCGGGACTTCGTCACGGTCAAGGGCTGGGCCTATCGCGATCCGGAGAGCTTCGGGCGGCTGATCGAAACATTGCGTCAGGCGGTGTCGGCGCACCTAGTCGCCCAACTCGACGCCGGCGCCGACGCAGTTCAGGTCTTCGACAGCTGGGCTGGAGCACTGCCAGAGAGCGAGCTCGGGCGTTGGTGCATCGAGCCTTTGAAAGAAATCGTGGCCGAGGTGAAGGCAGCGCACCCGGCAGCCCCGGTCATCGGCTACCCGCGCGGGGTGGGCGTGCTCTGCGAGCGCTTCGCTGCGGAGACCGGCGTAGACGCAGTCTCGATCGACAGCACTGTACCGCCGGCCTGGGCGGCGGCACACCTGCAACCGCACTGCACAGTGCAGGGCAACCTCGATCCCGTGGCGCTGGTGGCGGGCGGTGATGCGCTGCGGCGCTCGGCTAATGCCATTCTGGAAGCGCTCGGCGACGGCCCCTTCGTGTTCAATCTCGGCGAAGGCGTGCTTCCACGGACGCCCCCTGAGCACGTGGCGGAACTCGTTGACCTTGTAAAAGCGTGGCCGGACGGGATCGAGCGATGAGCCGCGTTGCGGTGGTTCTCATGAACCTCGGCGGCCCCGACTCGCTCGACGCCGTCGAGCCGTTCCTGCGCAATCTCTTCCGCGATCCGGCCATCATCGGAGCGCCAGGACCGGTGCGCCGGCTGCTGGCGCGGCTGATCGCAAAGCGGCGCGGCCCCGAGGCCCGCGAAATCTATCGCTCGATCGGCGGACGCTCGCCCTTGCTCGAGGAAACCGAGGCGCAGGCAGCGGCCTTGAAGGCTGCTCTCGCCGACCTCGGTGAAGTCGAGGTGGTTGTCGCGATGCGCTACTGGCACCCGATGAGCGATGCTGCGGCGCGGCAGGTGGCCGCCTTTGGGCCAGAGAGGATTGTGCTTCTGCCCCTCTATCCGCAGTTCTCGACCACCACGGCGGCTTCGTCGCTGGCGGCTTGGCGCTCGGCGGCCGGGGCCGCCGGCATCGCTGCTCCCGCGCACGCCGTCTGCTGCTACCCGCGTGCGGACGGGCTGATCGGAGCCCACGCGGCGCTGATCGAGCCCCTGCTGGCGACGGCGGCTGAGGCAGGCCCACCTCGGCTGCTCTTCTCTGCCCACGGCCTGCCCAAGCGTGTGGTCGCGCGCGGCGATCCCTACCAGTGGCAAGTGGAGGAGACCGCACGCCAGATCGTCGCCCGCCTTGGCCGCGAGGACCTTGACTGGACGGTCTGCTACCAGAGCAAGGTCGGGCCGCTCGTTTGGCTGGAGCCTTCCACCGTCACGGAGCTCGACCGCGCCGGTCGCGACCGCGTGCCCGTGGTCGTCGTGCCCGTCGCCTTCGTCTCCGAGCACAGCGAGACCCTGGTGGAGCTAGACGTTACCTATCGAAAGCGTGCGGAGAATATGGGCATCCCCGCCTATCACCGAGTTCCGGCCCTCGGCACGCATCCAACGTTCATCGCGGCGCTTGCCGATCTCGTGCGTCGCGCTCTGGATGGCGAGACCGGCGTCGACTCCGGCGAGGGCGGACGGCTCTGCCCCGTCGCCCATCGCGGCTGCCCACTGGCGGCAAGCTGATGGCTGACGATCTCTACGCCTGGCTCAGAGCGCTGCACGTGATCGCTGTGATCGCCTGGATGGCTGGGATGCTCTACCTGCCTCGGCTCTACGTCTACCACGCCGATGCCGAGCCGGGCTCCGAGCTCTCGGAAACCCTCAAGGTCATGGAGCGGCGCCTGCTCCGGATCATCATCAACCCGGCCATGGTGGCGAGCTTCGGCTTCGGCGGGGCCCTGCTGGCCCGGCCCGGCGCGGTCGACTGGTCCGGCGACATCTGGATCTACGTCAAGCTCGCCCTTGTGTTGCTGCTCGCGACCTTCCACGGGCTGCTCGCGCGCTGGCGGCGCGACTTCGCCGCCGACCGCAACCGTCGCGGCGCCCGCTTCTACCGCAGGGTGAACGAGGTGCCGACGCTCGCCATGATCGCTATTGTCATCATGGTCATCGTCAGGCCGTTCTGATCGGAGTTGGGAGCGAGAGGCGTGACTGAACGAGCCGGGGTCCTCTCCAGCACCGCGATCGCGGCGCTGATCGAGCGCGGCGAAGTCTCTGCGGACGAGCCCATCGGCACGGCTCAGATTCAGCCGGCGAGCCTCGACCTAAGGCTCGGACCCAAGGCTTACCGGGTGCGCGCGAGCTTCCTGCCGGGCCGCGAGAGCGTGCGCGCGAAGATCGTGCGCCTCGGCATGCACGAGATCGACCTCGCGCCCGGCGCGGTATTGGAGCGTGGCTGCGTCTACATCGTGCCCCTGATGGAACGCCTCGCGCTTGCGCCCGATGTCGCGGCCCACGCCAACCCCAAGAGCTCCACCGGGCGGCTCGACATCTTCACCCGGCTGATCGCCGACGAGGCGCACGAGTTCGACCGGGTGCAGGCCGGCTACCGGGGCCCGCTCTACGCCGAGGTCTCGCCCCGCACCTTCAGCATCGTGGTGCGCGCCGGAAGCCGGCTCAACCAGATCCGCTTCAAGCGGGGCGACCCCGGCTATTCCGAAGGCGCGTTGGAGCGTCTGCATGCCGAGCGCCGCCTGATCGAAGGCGAGGTCGCGCGCGGTGGCTTCGCCGGCGGCCTGCCGCTCTCCGTCGATCTCGCCGGCACCGGCACGGGCCTCGTCGGCTGGAAGGCGAAGCGCCATGCCGACCTGGTCGATATCGACGTGGTGGACCGCTACGAGCCCGGCGATTTTTGGGAGCCGATCGCGCGGCCTTCCGGCGGCGGCGTGATCCTGAACCCGGACGATTTCTACATCCTGGCCTCGAAGGAATCCGTACGCATCCCGCCGGACCACGCCGCCGAGATGGTGGCCTATGACACCCTGGTCGGCGAGTTCCGGGCGCACTACGCAGGCTTCTTCGATCCCGGCTTCGGGCATGACGAAGCGGGCGGCGGCGGCACGCGCGCGGTGCTGGAGGTGCGCTCCCACGACGTGCCCTTCGTGATCGAGGACGGCCAGACCATCGGTCGCCTCTTGTTCGAGCCGCTGACAGAACGCCCCGCCGAGCTCTACGGCCACGGCATCGGCTCCTCCTACCAGCGCCAGGGGCTCGCGCTCGCCAAGCAGTTCAAGCGGCCTCTGTCCGATGCCGGCGTGGCGCCATGAGCGGCCCGAATACCGACATCGAATCTTCGTTTGACACGGCGGAACGGCAGCCGATAGGCTAAGGTTCGCGTCCGCCGCAGCGGGCGGGCTCTTTGCCCGTCTTCGGCGCATTCTCTCGGAAAAAGTCAGCCGCACGCCGTTCTCACTTGGTTTGCGCCCTCAGCGTGCCGCCGGCTGGCGGTGCGCCCCCCGCCCCACAACGGCAGCGTCCGTCATGCATCTGCAAGAACTCAAGACCCAGACCCCGACTCAGCTGATCGACTACGCCGAAGAGCTCGAGATCGAGAACGCGAACTCGATGCGCCGGC